>JBBSJE010000003.1:0-75950 GCA_038257535.1 Polyangia bacterium | reverse complement strand
CTTGCGGACCATGACAGGCCACACACCCCAACGAAGCAAACAACGCCCGTCCCTCGTCGCGCGCTTGCAGATCGCCCCATTCGCGCTCTGCGGGCGCTGCCGGCGCAAGCGAAAGCAGATAGTGCGTCAATTCCTCGGCGGCGGGGGCGCGCTCAGCCGAGGGACGCTGCGCCAACACGTGTGGCATCACGGTTCCCGGTCGTGCGGTTTGCGGGTTGGCCAGAAAACCACGCAAATATTCGGGCGCCATGCGGCTGGCCACGTTGGCAAGCGGCGGCGCGGGCACCAGCTTCCGGGCCCCTCCCGGGCCCAGCTTGTGGCAGCCGGCACAGCGAAGCTCGGACAACAAAAGCTCGCCGGCCAAGCGCTGCTGTTCAAGCGCCTGCTTCTGCGATTCGCCTTCAACGGGCGCGAGCAACTGCGCAAAACCGGGCAGTCTGGGCTCTGCAGCGGCCTCGGAGCCACCCACCGCAAGGGCTAAAGTGAGAGATAATGCGAATAAGGTGCTCAAGGGCAGCCGAAACGAAGGCGACACCCTTTGCACTTTAATGCATAGGCTTTAGCGAGCGGCTAAGGAAAACGTGGGGACGCGCGTGGGGCGTGAGGCACCTCACCCCTGTTGAGCCCAAGATTCGGCAGTGATCGACCTACGGATTGGGTGCGCCAATATGCTGTTTCACCTTCGAGCTTCCGTTTTCGTTTTTGCCCAAACACAGGGCCAACATCGGCAATATGCCGTGCGGCAAATACGGCCAGACAACTGGGTTCCACATCAAGAACCAAGCCAGCGCGGCCATCGCGAAGGGCGCGACCACGTAAGGGCCGCGGGGCGCCCACGTCCAAGCCAAACCTGAGAGCCCTGCCACGCCCAGCGCTTGCAGGACGCGTAACCAGTGCGCACAGTCCAAAGACCAGAACAACCCTGAAAAGCCCACGAAGCGAGCCCAGGTTCTTCCCGCCTCCCACTTTTGTGCCGCAAAACCCTGCAGGTCGTTAAACCAGGTGAACACACCAAACCAAAAGCTTTGGTGATCCCACATAAGCCAGGGCGCAAGCGCCAGCGCAACGACGAGGGAAGCTTTCGCAAGCTGCGCTGCCAACAACCTGCCGCTCACGAGCCGCGCTTGATACGCCAATAGCACCGCCGCAACCGGCAGCGCCAAAGGCGTGGTGACGCACGCTGCGCCTACGGCCCAGCCGCTGGCTTTTGGCCAACGCACAAACGTGACCACCATGACCAGCAAAGCTGTCCAAGCAAAGGCGCTATTGGAAAGGGCGTCGAAGCGCGCGGTGGCCGGCGCCACAAAGTAGAGCAACCACAAGGCGATCTCTGGTTGATCAAACAGCACGGCCCGTTGCCGCCACGAAGGCCACACCAGCACAAACGCGGCGATGAGATGTGCCGCCACAAACGACCACCGCAGATCCAATCCGACGGCAAGGAACGGAACGCACGGCAAGAAGCTTCCCGGTAGATAAGTGAGCGGCAATTGCCACGGCATGCTGTAAACGGCATACGGCGCTTGCCCCGACAACAAGCGCTCGGAAGCCATGGCCAGCAACGGCACCATGTCGCCGCCCGTGTTCGTCAAGGGATGCGATTGGAACAACCACAGGCGCATCACCGCGCCCAAGATCAAAACGCCAACAAACCAAATGCGGGAGGCGCGCAGGTTGGCCGTTAGCCCAAGCCCTGCCAGCGGCAATGCCACAATCGCCACCCACGTGGCGCCATGAGGTGCCAACGCCCGAAGCTGCCACGCCGAAATCAGCAGCGCCGCACACGGCAAATGCCGTAAGACAACGATTGGCCACGACACGCGAAGTAGCGAAGCGCTCATCACCAGCGCCACGGCCACCAGCAGCGAGGCAGCGAGCTTGGCGTTCAAATATACGCCGGGGCGCCAACGCGAAAAGTAGTGGTGTGGCTGCGCAGCGATTTCAACGCCCAAGACCAACGCCACCACGACCCCGAACGCCAGCGCGGCAACAAGTTTGCGTGAACGAACGGCGGCAAGGAGCGACGTAAGGCGGGCCAAAACCGCTTGCTTATACCGCGATCGACGCCAGCGCCGAAAGTGTGGGCCCGGCCTGAGCGTTCACAAGCAGCTGCGCCAAGGTGTCTGCGCGTGTGGGGCCTTGATTCAAGATGGCAACGGGCATCCCCCACTCTGCCGCGCGCTTGACGAAACGAAAGCCTGAAAACACGGTGAGTGATGACCCCACCACCAGCAAGGCGTCGGCGTTTTCAAGCAAACGCCAAGCGTTTTGCAGCACTGGGGCATCCACGTGGCCACCAAAGAAAACCACATTGGGCATCAGGTCGCCGCCACAAAAACACACCGGAAGGCGAAAGCTGTCCACCATCTCGGAAGGTAGTTCCGCATCGCCGTCGGGCGCCAGCGTGGTTGCATGGGTGCTGTAAAGCGGGTTGTCTTGCAACAAGCGCTGTTGCACATCGTGCCTATCGAAGGCGGCGCCGCAAAGCAAACACTTCACCGTGGCCAGCGCGCCGTGAAGTTCAACCACGTCGCGGCTGCCGGCGGCCTGATGCAAACCATCTACGTTTTGAGTGATGATGCCGCCCACGTGGCCTGCGGCTTCCAGCAAAGCCAAGGCCTTGTGCGCCAGATTGGGCTGTGCCGCGGCGAACCGGGGCCAGCCCAAACAGCTGCGCGCCCAATACCGCCTGCGCACAAAGGGACTGCGCAAGAACGCCGCGTGCATGATGGGGTTGCTGGGCGGCCTACCGGTTTTCGGACCGCGGTAGTCGGGGATGCCCGATTCCGTGCTGCACCCTGCGCCAGTGAGTACCGCAACCCGGCGCCCGGACATGAAGGAATGCAACGGTTCCACAACGAGAGATCATAGCAGCCCTGCCCTCATTCAACCTGCCGCCGATCTGGGGAGGGCCGTGAGGGTGCTACCGAATCAAATCGTATATCGGGTCGCAAACCCACGGTCGCCCCGTATTGGAACAGCCGCCGCATTTGCGCGGATCCCGGATCCACGTCACTGCGCGGCGGCAAACCATCGTAAGCCCTCATGAGCATGCGCAAAGGCAATCGCCCGTCCGGGTGCCAGCGCGCCACTCCGCCTGCCAGCGCTGGCGCAACAGCAGACATCACCACCAAAGTCCACGCTGTTGCCACCCGCGCCCGGCCCAGCTTCGCGGCAAAATGCGAGATGCCTGCCGACAGAGGCAGCACGGCCATCCCCAGCCACAGCGCCAACGGCTTTTCCGACCCGGGAGAGGCCGCTTTCATAATAACCGCGGCCCACAACGCAAACAAAACCACAGCGGCCACAGCGGGCGCGCGCCAAGCCAACACACCACAACCAATGAGGCAAAGCACCCCCGCCACCACGCCCAAACTCTCTGCCAAGTGCATCGCCGCTTGCCACCATGCGGCCCCAGCCACACCTGTCGCTGATTGGCGCAACACCCCCAGCGAAAAGCTATGCCACCAACCAGCGGCCGTGGCCGCCTGCCCGGCGCTTAACACAGCAGCCGGGACCAGCAGCAGAGCGCCTGTGAAGAACAACACGGGCGCCCAGACCACCCACCGCGCTCGTACGCTGACACCCCAGACCCAAAAGGCGACCCCACAAGGCAGCAACAGGGCGGCCAGAAACCCAGAACTGGCCACAGCGACCCCCGCCAAAAACGCAGCGCCCAAAGCGGCGCGTGCGTCGTTGCGATCACGCAGCAGGAAGGTTAACACGCAGGTCCAGGCCGCCAGCAGGAACAACTCTGTGCCACCCAAGCCCGCGTCAGTGGCATGCACGAAGAACGGTTGGGTTATCGCCACCACCGCGGCGGCGCCCATGACGGCAACTGGCTCATGCGCAACATCCGCAGCGGTGAGGCGCGCGTGCGGCGGCGGCCGCAACATACACATCACCTCAAGGCCGGCGCGCACCCAAAAGCCCAAGCCCAAGGCCGACAAAATTCCCGACAGAGCGGCCAGGCGAAAAGGCAGGTCCCCAAAAGGAATCAACAACGCCAAGCGCCCCAACACCACCGCCAACAAATCTACGTGCGCGCCAGGCGCCAAATGCGGACCAGGCGCCACAACGGCGGTCAGGGAAAGCGCGCCCTCAAGACGGGGAATTCCCAACGGCGCCATCCCCACCAGCACCAGCAAAGCAGACGCGGTTGCCCACATCGCCAGGCGCGGCGTTTCACGTCGAACAGGAAGGGTGACGTCCATCCAGCGATGGAACGACAAACCGCCCTTCCTGTCGAGAATTCCGTTGTGGTGAGCGTAACCTTATGGCGCTGGCGCCGCGCACATGCCCGCCGCAAAGCCACCCAACAGCGGATGGTCGGTGGCAGCGGCTTCCTTGCTCACCAAGCATTGCCCTGCCGCAACAGAAACCATGGCCCCCTTGCTGCTGGCCAGGAGCAACGATCCCGCAACCACCTTGATGCCACCGTCAAAGCCTGTTGCTTCATCGTGGGCAACGGTCTCCAACACCACGGGGTTCGCCCCCGAAGCCTGCAGTCGGTAAGTTTCGTCAAGCAGCTCCGCTGCCGGTGGCTCTTTGAAATCCGCTTGGATCAAGCCCAATTTGAAAGCGGCCGCTACATCAACCTTGGGGGTGATCTCCAGCGTGGCTTGCTCAGCCGCATTCATGGTGACGCGCAGATCAAACTTGCGGCCATCGCTGGGATTCACGTCAAGCTGAAACACGCGCAAGCCGCGCACATCCACGGAGGTGGGCCCGGCACCTAAACCCAAACCTTTGATGTTGAGCTCTTGTGACGCTTCGTTGAGCGTTGTTTGCCACGTGATCCCCCCCATCAGCACCTTCAAGTTTTGATTGGGCACGCCCGTGTCTTGTGGATCGTAAGGTGCATGAATCTCGGTGGCGCCCACGTCCTGCGAAAGCGTGGCCACGCGCGTCTCGCCATTGAACACCGCGGATATCGCAGGGCCTTCGCGGCGCGCGGTGCGGAAGGTCATCTCGGGCTGTCCTTGAGCGTCCAGCACTTGCAAATCCACGTCCTGCAACACGGAAACCTCGAAGCCAGCCGCTTTTGCACCCAACCGGCGCACCTCAAAACGAAGCTTGCCGGTTTTCATTTGCAGGTCGGGGTCGAAGGGCGCTTCGCCCAGCGCCACGCGCGAAAAGTCGAGCGCCTTTTTCATCGCCGGAAGATCAAGTTCAACACCCAAGCGATCGCCGCGCACAATCAACGCAAACATTTGATCTTGGTTTGCTCCTAGGACCACTGACAATCGCACCCCATCGCTTTCGCGTGTCATCACCACACGAACCTGCAGCTTGGGCAGATCCGCAACGCAGTCTGGGTCGGGCGTTTGTTCAACCTCGCTGGGCAAAGGTTGGCAGGTGACGTCCGGCTTCAAGAGGTACACAACCTTGTCGGCGCTTTGGCTTTCAAGATTGCTGGCCACCATAATGCGATCGCGCAGCAGCACTTCGAGATCGGCGGAAAAACTTTCCAGGTCCGAGGACATAGAGGCATCGTCCTGCAGCGTGGCAGCCACAAGCGCGCCCGCAGGATTGAGTTTTTTCTCTGGGTGATCAAAAGCGGCACGCAGGGGGGGCACCGCGCGGGCCACCATAGCCATCACCGTAGTGCCTGAGCGGCGAACCAAGGGGGGCTCTGCCACCTTGGTGCCCAAACGGCTGAGCAGGGTGTTTTCTTGCTCCATGAACGTCAAGCTCTGGCTTGTGGTGTCCAAAACCGCCCGCGCCCGGCTGGCCATCAAGGGGGCTTCAACCGCTGGATCCAAGGGCGCGGCGTCGTCAGATTTGCATCCCAGGCTGCCGACGGCGGCGAGCAAAGGAAACGTCATGAGGAATCTAAGCTGATTGCATGTGAACATCGTGTGCCTCCGATATATCGCCAACATCGTCTCGCTTCGGGTCATCTCGCGGCGCGCTGCAACGTGTCCAAACGCACAAGACGCAAACGCGATTGGGACGAAATTGCCCTGCCCGCGATTCGCCTTGATGGCCACGTTGCTAAGTTTTTTCGTTGCCGAGACGGAACATCGGCATCGGCCACACGCCGCTTGAACCCCGCCAAGGCCCCCCAGATCCGCCACTTAGAGCCAACCGCAACGAAAACCCAGCGTTTTCGACAGCTTGCGTTGACGATCAAAAACATTCACAAAAGCTCCCGCTTCCCTTTCCCTACATCAACGCCTATGCTCCAATGGTCCCTGCGGAGGGCCTTAAGTGCTGGCATCCTTCGGCCTGGATCCTAATCTCATGCAGCACGGCCGCTACACCGTCATACGAAAACTCGCCGAGGGCGGGATGGCGGAGATATTTCTGGCCAAGCAGCACGGGTCGCAAGGTTTTGAAAAACCCGTGGTGCTCAAGCGCATCCACGCGGCGCTTTACGCCGACGAGCAATTCCGCAACATGCTGATCGACGAGGCCCACATTTCGATGGGGCTTTCGCACAACAACATTGTGCAGGTTTTGGATCTGGGACAAGCGGGCGGCCGCTACTTCTTGGTGCTTGAGCTCATTGATGGCTGGGACCTGGGCAAGGTGATCCGGCGCGCAGACACTGCCAATGTGAGGTTGCCGCCCGATCTGGCGCTTTATCTTGTGGCGCAAGTTTGCCGCGCGCTCGGCTATGCACACGCAAAGACCAACGCCGAGGGTAAGCCTCTGGGGATCGTTCATCGTGACGTCAGCCCGCAGAATGTTTTGATCAGCGAGCAAGGCGAAGTGAAGTTGGCCGACTTCGGCATTGCCAAAGCCCGACGCAAACGCGAAAACACCGAAACCGGTGTGGTGAAGGGCAAAATTGCCTTCATGTCGCCCGAGCAAGCGCTGGGACAAGAGCTAGACCCGCGTTCCGATCTTTATTCGCTGGGCACGCTGCTTTACTTGCTGGCGATCGGACGACGTCCGTTTGAGGGGGCTACGGATCTCGAGACGCTGCTTCGCGTTCAGGAGGGCAACTTCACGCCCCCCACCGAAGCGCAGCCCGACGCGCATCCGGCCATCGTGGCGTTGATCGATAGAGCCATGCAGTTCGATCGGGAGCAACGGTACCACTCGGCCGATGAAATGCTTGCGGACGTGGAAAGCGTTTTGCGGGGCGCGTTTGGATCGCCAGGGCAAACTGAGCTGAAGCAATGGCTGCATGAGTTGGCGCACTTGGATGGCGAGCTACCGATCGGACGTTCTGCTCCTGGCATGATCCCTCAAGCGCTGGCGGCCGAGCCTGACGAATTCGCTTCTGGGGGTGCTTTGGTGCTGGGTGACGATGGCATTGAAGACACGGCTTTACCCACGCCGCCCAAGGGAGAGCGATTGACCAGCCGGGTTGCCAACCGGATGACGGGCGCAGAGCCCACTGTGGCGGACCTGCGCATCAGCGCGCAGTGGCTGGAGCAAGAAACCCCAAGGGCCATTCGTTCCACGCAGCCCTCGCGGTGGACAGGTATGGCGGTGATGTTGGGCGTATTCTTGGTGCTGGGCGGAGCCGCTGTGGCCGTGCTTCGGTATACGGGCCAAACGCAAAGCAATGCTGTATCTCAAGAAAAGGCCGCGTTGGAGCCCCAGCAGCCCAGCGCTGAAGCTGAGCCCCCTCCTTCAGCGCCGCCGACCTCGCCCGAACCCGCAACTGAAGTTGCAAAGGCGCGGCCGGCGACACCGCCTCCCCCCGACCCAGTCGTGGAAAAACCAGATTCCCCAGCGGAAAACTCAGCCGAGCTGGCAGCGGAGCTGAATCGTGAGGTGCTGCGCAAACGCGGCATTCGGCCCAACGTCGCTGTGAAGGAATTGCCCCCACCGGCCAATGAGCCTCCGCCCGTAGCACCCGCACCCGCCGCACCCAGCACCTTTGAACCGGCGGCTCCCTCCGTGCCCGCAGCTCCGGCGCACGAGCCCGAGGCACCGATTGAGAACGAACCATTGGCCCCACCGCCACCTCAGAATTTGGAACCTCCCGCGGTGCCGTCGCCGCCGCCCGTGCCAACCCCTGAACCCACGCCCGAATCCGTCACGCCCCCCGCGCCGCCTTCGGTAGGCGCGCAGCCCGTGCCACAACCGTGATGAGAGCCCTGTCATGAGCGCCCTTCGCCTCATATTGGCAGCCGCGGCCGTTGCGTATTCCGTAAGCCAATACTGGCAGGAACATCGCCGGCTTTCGCACTTGCAGACGCTTGACGGCCGCAAAGCCATGGTGAGGCATGAAGCGCTCCGCAAGCGCGCCGAACGCAATTTAACCTTGGGCACCGCTGTGGTCTGCGCCCTTGCCGCAGCCATCGCCATTTATGCCTTTGCCGTGCTGCCCGCGCCACCAACCAAGGGAGGCTTGTGATGTTCGGCTCCATGTTGATCGTGGCGCTGGTCTTGGCCCTGGGAACCGAATTGAGCGAGCGCGTGCGCGTGCGGCAAGAAGAATTCATCCTTCGTCAGCTGCCTGAACACGAGGCCATCGCGTACTACGAAGTGCTAAAGCGCCGCGTGCGCAAAGTCCGCATTCTTCGTGGCGTCGTGCTCGTGGCGATGGTGGTGGTGGCGCTATCGGTAAAGCGCATCTTGCTGTCACGAGCCGGCGGAATGCCCATCGAGTGATGCATCCGTCACGGCTGGCTGCATGCATCTGTGGCGCCGTGCATGGGCAGCCCACGCCGTGCCTCATGATGAACGTACGCCGCGAAAGCCACCCCCAGCTTCATCAACTTCGCCTCAACAATCTCGGCCAAGCTCTTTGACGTTCGTGCGGTTTGTGCCCAGGCGGCGAACACAGGCTTTCGCAGCACCAGCATGGCGGTTTCCAACAGCGGAACCGCCACCAATGTGCCCGTGTGGCGTAACGCATGGTTTTCGCCGAAGGCCTGCAAGCCCGCGGCATCGACATAAAGCCCTCGCCCATTGCGTTGCGGCCCGCTGCCCAGCGGCAAAGTGGGTGCAACCGCCGCAAAGTCGGGCGCTGCGAGCAAGGCCGCCAGCAAGGTGGCAACCACGGGCACGCCTTTAGGCAACCACACGCCAGGCTCGATCAAGCAAACAAAATCGTGGTTGTCGCGCGCCGACAGCGCTTCAGCCACACTCGCGTAGCGCGGCAGGTGTTCGCTAAGCGTCAGCACATCTGTGCGCACGCAGGCAGTTAGATAATCATCCCGTGCAAATGTTGGCTGCATTGGGGCGTCCAACGCGAAGGCGCGCACATCGTTTGCGCGTACAGCCTGCAATGTGTGCAACGAACCGTAAGAGTTCAGCGCCGAGTGCAAAGCCATCCGATCGCCGAACACCAGCGGCATGGCAACCGGCACGTGAACCTGCAAATCACCTGGTGCGGTCGGAGCACCGTGAAAGCGCACGGGATCTGGATCCACGGGCGGATGAATGAGATCGAGAAGCGGCAACCCTGTAGGATCACCCCATGCCGCGCTGATCATGTGGTTGCCCGGGCTTGCGTGGCCATGCGCCACAAGGCGATCGAGCCAACCCGGCGCCGCCTTCATGTTGGGCGCCAGAACCGCAGCCCAACGCTTTTGTCCCACGCCCAGGCCTTGCACCGCGGCCGGAATGAAACCATGGCAATCGGCCGCAACGAATTTGACCTGTGGATGCGCCGCCGCGAACGTTCGCAAAAACGCTTGTGTGGCGCCCGTCGCGTGATCGTCAACGATCACCACTTCATCCTGCGGCCCCGTTGTGTACATCACGCTTTCCAAACACGCCGCCACGGTTCCGTAAGCGTCTGCCACCGGCACCACGACCAAGACGCCTCCGCGCGCAGCATCGACCGGTGCCACGGGCACGGTTTTTCGAAAGTCTACGTCGAACGCGTGAAAGCGGCCGATCCACCTCGCGCCGAAACGATCAAGGTTCACCCACGAGGCGTCGAAGCGGCCTTCACTCACCGATTCATGATGAACAAGCTGCACCGAGGGCAGGTACACGATCAAATGCCCGGCTTCGCGCAGCTTCAAACACAGATCAACATCTTCATGGCCATTGAGATACCCCTCGTCCAATCCGCCCACTTGCCAAAACACCTCAGGCCTCAGCAACATGCACGCTGCTGTCACCGCTGACACCGCAAGCGCTTGCGCGAATGTGGCCGTTCGTTGACCGTGATCCACGTGGAAAACAGTGATCGGGTCAGGGCCCGCGTACGAAAACCCCACCCCACCATGCTGGATGCTGCCATCAGGAAACACGAGCTTGCAGCCCACCGCCGCCGCTTGCGGCACCCTTTGCAACACCGCCAGCATCGCCGGCAAGAACGGGGCTTGCGCCTGGGTGTCGTTGTTGAGCAGCAACAGGTATTTGCCGAGGGCCAACCGAACCCCCGCATTCACCGACCGCGCAAAGCCCAGGTTCTGCGCGTTTCTTAGCGTTCGAACGTCGGGAAACGCGGCCAAACCTGCCGCGGTTTCATCGCTGGACGCATCGTCCACCACAATTATCTCGCAACCGCCCGCATGTGCGTGTTGCCGCAGGCTTTCCAAACACCGCTTGGTGAACGCCCACTTGTTAAACGCCGGAATCACGATCGACACCAGCGGCGCGGGCAAGGAGGATGGCAACATGAAAGCCGCTCCAGAGTATCGCGGCGAAACAAACCGCGCATTTTTTACGGGTAAAAAAGATCGCCAATCGGCAGCGATAAGCTTTATGGTTTCCTTTATAGTTTCAAGGAAGGGTAAAACAAGCACCTCGACATGAACGGATCATCCGCCGCAGCATGGGAGCACCTCAGGGCGATTGTCAGCCCCGAGCGGTACCCGCGTTTGGTTGAGGTCCTCAGTGGACAAGCCGACGAGCGGCTGCAGGTGGAGCTGCTCCGGCTTTTGCAATCCAGATTTCGTCCCCGCGCCGAACGTCGAAGCGTGAAGCGCACCGGGCGGCTAAGCCACGAAGGCTACGATGAGGTTGTTTTGATTCGCGACATCTCTGCCAGCGGCGTGCGCGTTCGGGTTCCCAAGCAGCAGCCCTTTGATGTTGCCCATGCCGCCTTCATGACCTTGTCGCTAAAACTGGAGCACGCGGTTCATGAGCTTCCCGTGACGCTGGTGCGGGTTGCCGACACAGACCCCGAAGGCATCGAGGTGGCCTGCCGCTTCTTGAACCCTGAAGTGGACAACGCGGGCATTGCCGACAGGCTGCGCAGCCTATTCTTCGCCAAGTAATTGCTTACCCCAGGACCTCCTCCGCCTTGACGCCCCAGGCCCCACCCGTTATTCCCTGAACATGCAGATCTTCCGGGGACATGCAGCCTGGGCGGCCAACCCAGCGCGCCCCGCCGGCCCCGTGGTGGCCATTGGCAACTTTGACGGCGTTCACCTGGGCCACCAAGCGCTTTTGGCATGCGCCCGCAAACACGCTTTGCACAGCGCAGCGGGTGTGCTGACCTTCGATCCCCATCCCGCGCGCTTCTTTGCCCCGCACCTGGCGCCCCCCATGATCATGTCGCTGGCCACCCGGTTGGCCACGTTGGAAGTTTGTGGAGCGCAGTTCGCGCTCGTGGAAACCTTCGATGCCAACTTGGCCGCGATGTCGCCCGAGGCGTTTGTGCTTGAGTATCTTCACCGCGACCTGGGCGTGGCGCACGTGGTGGTGGGTTACGATTTTGCTTTTGGCAAAGGGCGCAAGGGCAACACGCAGCAGCTGATCCAGCTGGCGCAATCCGTGTCGATGGGCGTTGATGTGCTTGAGCCCGTCACTGTCAATGGCCTGGTGTGTTCTTCTACCAAGGTGCGTGAGTTTGTTTTGGAAGGCCGGATCGAAGGGGCCCAGTTGCTGCTGGGGCGTCCGTTTGCGCTTGAAGGCCTCGTGATTCCAGGGGCTCAGCGCGGGCGCGGGCTGGGATACCCCACCGCCAACCTGGCTGTGGAAACCGAACTGCTGCCAAAGCCCGGAATCTACGCTGCTCGCGTATCGTCGGATGCGGACGCCGGCCCTCGAAACAACCCGGCGGCCGTCAGCGTCGGCACCAATCCCACGTTCACCCCCAACGCGGGCGTCTCGGTGGAAGCTCATCTGCTGGACTTTGATGCCGATCTATACGGCCAACACGTGCGCGTGGACTTCGTGGCGCGCCTGCGCGACGAGCAGCGGTTCCAAAGTGTTGACGCCCTGGTGGCCCAGATCGGGCTTGATGTGGATCGCACGCGCAAGGTGCTTGCCACCACCGACCCCGGCGACCTAAAAAGGTAATGCCATGAACGCCACCACACCTTTCGAGACAGAAACCATGGCCGAGCTGTGTGCGCGCCAGGGCCGCTTTGGCGCCGCCATCGCCATCTACCGCAACTTGCTGCGGGCGCATCCCGGCCACAACTTGACTGGGCAATGGCAAAGCAAGCTGCGTGAGCTGGAAGCCGCCTGGCAAGAAGACGGCGGCGGGCCCACTTTGCCGCATGAAGTGCCGCTGCCCGGCGCGCCCGGCGTGGTGGCTGTGGCTGGTCAAGATGACCAAGGCGAAAGCGCCGCCATCGTGGCGTGGGCCCTGCCACCCACCCCAGGTCCGCCCGTTTTGGAAGTGATGCTGGTGGTGCGAGGCCCCGAAGGCATCGAAACCGAAAAGCGCCAAGTCGCGGTGTCGTCCTCATCGGGCCGCGTGGCCATCACCGCCCCCGGCCTGCATTCGGTTTTGGCCGCCGCAGGCGTGGTGCAAAACGGCCGGTTTGTGCCTTGGGCGCGGTCCGCGTTGCCTCAGGGCTGAAGTTGAGGCTGCGGGCTCCCTAGCCCATGGAAAAACACGGCGAACTCGCTACGCAATTCGTCAACCGCCGCTTTGACCCCAAGAGATTCTAAAGAGATTTCACCAAACCGTTGCCTCCGCCTTCACGATCCGCTGCGGGCGTTTGCAAACAATGGTACTGTCCTCGCCCTCATGTTTTCTGGAGTTATCACCGCACTGGTTACGCCGTTTCGCAATGATCGCGTGGACGAAGAGGCACTGCGCCGCCTCGTCAACGATCAAATCGCCAACGGCATCGACGGCCTTGTTCCCTGTGGCACCACGGGCGAGTCGGCCACGCTTGACGTGGACGAGCACCTGCGCGTCATAAAAATCGTGGTGGAGGAAACCAACAAGCGGGTGCCGGTCATTGCCGGTACGGGCGGCAATTCCACCCGTGAAGCCATCGAGCTGTCCAAGGCCGCCAAAGGCGCCGGCGTTGACGGCATGCTGCAGGTCACGCCCTACTACAACAAGCCCACGCAAGACGGCCTTTACAATCACTTCAAGGCCATCATTGAAGCGGTGCCTTTGCCCACCGTGCTTTACAACGTTCCCGGCCGCACAGCCTGCGACATGCTGCCGGAAACCATCGAACGCCTGTGCGCGGTGAAGCAAGTGGTGGCTGTGAAAGAAGCAACGGCTTCAGCCACCCGGGCGGCCGAGATCATTGCACGCATCGGTGATCGCTTGGCTGTGCTTTCCGGCGACGACGCCACTTCGTTCGCGCTCTACGCGTTGGGCGCCAAAGGCTGCATCTCTGTGGTGTCAAACGTGGCGCCCCGGCAAATGTCGGCCATGTGGGATGCCGCCGCCGCGGGCCAGTGGGACACCGCCCGCGAGCTGCACTACAAGCTGTTCGCGATTTCGCAGGGTTTGTTCGTGGAATCAAACCCCATTCCGGTCAAAGCCGCTTTGGCGATGATGGGTGTGATCAGCGAAGAGATTCGGCCACCGCTTTATCCGCTGTCGCAAAAGCACCGCGACAAGCTGAAGCACACGCTGGCTGACTTAGGGTTGGTGTGATGACCACACGTATTGCCGTTTTGGGCGCTTCGGGCCGCATGGGCCGCGCCATCATTCGCCTCATCAGCCAATCGCCCGACGCGCGTTTAACCGCCGCCATTGAACGCGACGGATCGCCCGAGTTGGGCAAAGACGCGGGCGCATTGGCAGGTGTGGCCGATCTAGGTGTGCAGCTTTGCACCGGCCTGCCAGCCGCGGGTGTGGCCGACGCGTGGATCGATTTCACGCAGCCCGCCGCCGCCGCGGGCCACGCGCAAGCCGCCGCGGCCGCGCAAGCCGCGCTGGTGATTGGCACCACGGGCCTGTCTGATGAACAAAAAGCGCAGGTGGCCGAACACGCCGCCCGCACGGCCATTGTGCTGGCGCCCAACATGTCGGTGGGCGTGAATGTGCTGCTGAAACTGGTAACGGACGCCGCCCGCGCGCTGGGGCCTGGCTACGACATCGACATTGTGGAAGCGCATCACAAGCTCAAGCGCGACGCGCCCTCGGGCACAGCCTTGCGGTTGGCGGAAGCCGCCGCCGAAGGCCGCAACGTGCCGCTTGCGCAAGTGGCCTGTTACAGCCGCCACGGCGACGTAGGCCCGCGCCCTGCGGGCGAAATTGGCATACAAACCCTTCGCGGGGGCGACGTGGTGGGCGATCACACGGTGTTTTTCTTTGGCGCCAACGAGCGCATTGAAATCACCCATCGGGCTTCCTCGCGCGACGCTTTCGCCGGTGGTGCCGTGCGCGCCGCCGTGTGGGCGGCCGGGCGAAAACCTGCGATCTACGACATGCGCGACGTTTTGGGGCTGCGTTAAAACCGCCGCCCCACGCGGCAGAATTTGAACCCGGGCCCTAAACCTGAGGTACAAAGGAGCGGCACCATGCCCCGCGGCCGCAAAAACCCGTTGCCCGACTACGCGGCCCTGCCCACCGAGGCCGACAACCCGCGTTCAGAGTTTCTGGACACGATGGCCCCGCAGGACGTCGTCAAGCTGATGCTTGATGAAGAGGCCAATGCGGTCAAAGCCGTTCGCGCCCGGGCAGAAACCATCGCCGCGGGAGCGCAGCTCATCGCCAACACCTTGGTCAAGGGCGGCCGCATGGTTTATGTGGGCGCCGGCACGTCAGGGCGTTTGGGCAATTTGGACGCCGCCGAATGTGTGCCCACGTTTGGAATCCCGCCCTCGCTGGTGGAAGCGATCGTGGCCGGCGGTAGCCGCGCGCTGGTGAAATCGGTGGAAGGCGCCGAAGACGACACGCGCGAAGCCGAACAACGCATGCGCCGGATTGCTGTAGGACCCAAAGATGTTGTGTGTTGCATCGCCGCGTCCGGCGTCACGCCGTTTGTCAGAGCCGCGCTGGAGTACGCGCACAGCCGCAAAGCCGCCACCATTTTCATCACCTGCGGTCGCAGCGTCACCTACGACGATGGATCCCCCATTGCTGATGTGGTGATTGAACTGGCCACAGGCCCTGAAGTGATCTCCGGCTCCACGCGCCTAAAGGCGGGCACGGCCACCAAGATGACCCTGAACGCGCTTTCAACAACGGCGTTCGTGATGCTGGGAAAGACATACGGAGGCCTTATGGTCGACGTGCGCCCCACCAACGCCAAACTGTGGGCCCGCGCCACCCGCATTGTTCAGAGGCTCACAGGTTTGGACGACGAGGCCGCGCTGGCTTTGATCAAAAAGGCCGGCGGGCGCGCGAAGGTTGCTTTGGTGATGCACCACGCGCACGTCAACGCTGTCCGCGCCAAAGAGCTCTTGGTGCAGCACCGAGGTTCGCTGCGGGCCATTGTGGGCGATCTAGACCTGCACGCGGCGCCCTAGCCAGTCGACGCGGCAGGCGTTAAACCGACGCCTGATTCAGCTTGTTTTCGCGCCGCCGTCTCAGCATGAGCAGGATCGCGGGCAATGCCAAAATCGCGGCCAGCAAACACGCCACCTCGCCCAAGATTGCCATCAGACCAAATCCGCGCAACGCCGAATTGCGCGCAGCCAGAAGCGAACCATAGCCAACGATCGTTGTCCATGAGCACAAGGTGACGGCCCCTCCCGTGGAGATCACCGCGGCCACCACATCCTTGTCTTGTCGATAGCGCGCCATAACGTTCAGGGCGTATTCGGCGCCAATGCCAAACGTGATGGGCAATGCGATGAAATTCAAGAAGGTGATGGCCACCCCGCCCGCCCCCGCCGCGCCCAACATCCACAGCACGCCCAGCAGCAAAGACGCCACCGACGCCATCGCCGCCCACGCCGGTCGCATGATTAGAAACACAAGCATCACGACGGCCAGCAACGACACCGCTGTGGCCAAAGGACCATCCTTGATGATCGAGCGAATCATCGCGCCAAACACGACGGCATGACCAGCCGTTTCAATGGTCTTGGAATCCGCCTTGTCGGGGTGAAGCACCAATCGCTGTGACACCCTGGCCATTTCGAGCAGGTCGTTGCCGTTCCAAACCGAATACCCCCTTTCCACAGGGTAAAACAGCACCACGCGCCCCACGCTGCCATCCACTTCGCTGAACGGCCGCCGCGCCAAAGGCGGCAGATCTTGGGGCGACAACACCTTTAGATCATCCGGGGGATTCACGTCCGAGAGCTTTTTGCGCTCTTCCTCCGTCATGACCTCCAAGGCCGGATCGTTGGCCAGCTTCCGAATGTGGGCGATCAGCTCCAGCTTTTCCTCTTGAACCTCAGGAGGCCCCGGCAGCATGTCATAGATCGTGACGATCTGGCCCACCACCTTGCGCTCTGGCGTGACCATCTCATCTTGCCGCCGCAATGCCTGGCGAATGGCTTCCACTTCGCCCACGTCATCGGCCACAACAATGGTGGGTTGCGGCCAGCGGCCAAACAGATCGTCAAGGCTTTGGGAAAACTGCTTTTGGTCCTGACTTTGATCCAAATTCGCGGCGAGCTTGCGGAAATTGTACTCAAACGGCGCATCAAGGAAATGCGTGGCCCCCCAGGCGGAGAGCCCCGTTAACACCAGCGAAAACACAACCAGTGGCAAGGCATGCTTCTGCAACAACAGCCCCACGGGTTTCATCGACCAGGGGGCGCTGGCCGTTTTTACCGCGCCGCCGCGACGATCTAACAACACCAGCATGGCCGGCAACAAAGTGAAATTGGCCACCCAACAAAACAGCACCCCCACCCCGCCCATCACGCCAAACTGGGAAAATCCTCGAAAACTAGTGAGCATTAGGCTCAAGTAGGCCGCTGAGGCGCACATCGCCGCGGTGAGCGTGCCGTTCAACACGCCCGATATGCTGCTGGCCAAAGCGTCCAGATACGCCAAGCCACGTGCGCGGTCTTCTTGGTAACGAGCCAACAACACGATGCCGTAGTTGATTCCGTTGCCCAAAATGATCGACCCCAAAAACGCTGTGGACGCATTCAAGTAGCCAAACGAAAGTTCGGCCACACCAAACGCCAGTGCCGTGCCCACCGCTGCGGGAATGCCGATCAGAGGCACAGCCCGCACGCGACGGAAGTAAAACCCGATCGAGAAACCAACGATGATGAGGCACGTCACCGTCACCCAGACAATGTCGCGTTCAACCGCCTTGCGGCTGGCGATGGCGGTGATAATCGGACCACCGGGCTCCACCGTCATCTGGGGATGAAAGCTGCGCGGATTCATACGCCCTATGATTTGCTGCGCCTGGGCCAGCAAGGCCTCGCCTGCGCGCTCGACGAACATGCCCCCTGGGGGCAGCGCCACCACCCACACATACTTCCCATCGGCGCTCATAAAGTAGCCATCAGGAAACTTCTTCGACAACGAAGAGCGGCGATTCTCAATGCGGTCGTTCAAGGCCTTTTCGTCGGCTTCGTCATCCTCGTCGCTGCCCAGATCGATCATCAGCGGATTTTTCCGCTTGGTGATTTCGCCGCGCAGCCGATCGCGAATCTGCTCAAGATCGTCAACGGATAGGTAAAGCCACTGATTGCGCTCGAAGAAGCTTTTGAGATCGAGCACGTTGTACGCGGCCAATTCCGAGATGCCGGCGGGCAGTTTGCGCAACTGGTTGGTCAGCTCTTCGGCAAACCGTAAGTTGGCCGCTTTGTCGGGAGATCTAATTCCCACCGCCAACAGGCTCATGTCGCCGATGCGTTCCTGCGTACGCAACAGCGAAACCACCCCGGGGTCTTTGCTGGGCAAAAGCTCGTGAAATGCGGTTTTCAGCTCAAGCCGCGATGTCAGCCAAGCCCCAATTAGAAGCAGCAGCGCCCCTATCGCCAAAATGGCGACCGGATGACGATCCACCAACGCAGCGTAGCGTCTCGCGCGGGGGGAAATGTGATCCACAGAAGTTGAGTTAGACAACCGCGGCATCGTAGCAGAGTTCCTCAAACGCAGCGAAATGCGCTTGGGCCCTGCGGCAACCGGGTTGGTCTGCCACTTAAGACGGCGTTTTAACGCTAAAAGCCTGTGCTGGGGCGGCGCCCCGCCACAATCTCAACCATTTCCGGCGGCAACATCCGCAGCGGGATCTTTAACTGATCCACCACAAGTTTGCAGCGCTCAACTTCTTCCTGGGTGACCACCCCATCCGCCAGAACCTCGGTTTGCAACGCCCCCACGCAGCTGAGGTAAACCTCCTTCACGTCGGACACGCCCAGCAAGGCGTCGCGGAAAAACGCCTGCAGCGCGAGGCGTTCTTCGTCGTCGATGACCCCGTCTTGCAGCACTTGGTTGATAAGCGCGCTCAGCTTCGCCTTCGCCTGTTCCTTTACCGAATCGTTCATGCGTCAGGAATCGGCGTTCGGTTTCGCACACTTTAGCTGGTGAAAATCTGACACCCAACACGTGAGCATTGCGTTACAGAAGCGTGAAATGTGTGACTTTCTAGACACTTAGGTGAAATTCTTGTATCTGGATCGCGCTTTGCTTCAGTTTGGCGAACCAATGGAAATTCAGGCACAAATCAGCCCCAGCATCAATTCGACCCGGCGGGCTCTGCGCCAGGTGTCGCGGTTGCGTTTGCCCAAAGTGCTGTTGTGTGACCTGGATGGCACCTTGATCGACACCATGCCCATTTTGGCCGACCTGGCCACCGACGTGCTCGAAAGCGTTTATGGCATGGACCGAGGCTTGGCCCGGGATATGTACCTGACCACGTGCGGGCTTCCGTTCATCCGCCAGCTTGACGCCATTTGCCCGGGCGACCCACGCAACCAAGGCGCCTCCGATCGATTCGAGGCTGCCAAGCCCGCGCGTTGCAACGACGCCCGTTTGTCGCACGAGACCCGCCTGGCCTTGGAGCACCTGCACAGCCGCGGCGTTCACATCGTGGTGTCATCAAACAATGGCATCGAAAACGTTGGCACTTTCGTTGAGCGCAATCCATTTCCTTTTGGGCTGGCCCTAGGTTACGGAAACGGACTTGCCAAGGGGCGCCCGCACATCGAATTGGCCATGAAGCATTTCGGCGTTGCACGCCACGAGCTGATGTTCGTGGGCGATTCTCTGCACGACGGCGACATCGCCGACGCCGAGGGCCTGCGCTTCATTGGTGTGGCCGGCACCTTCTCACGCGAGCGCTTTTGCTTGAAATTTCCAAAGCACCCCGTTGTTGAGAGCTTCGGCGAGATTCCCGAACTCTTCTGGCCGCTGGCCGCCGCTGCGGGCCTTTAAGCCGTGTCGCTTGACGTTGTTCTGATGGCGGCTGGCCTCGGCAGCCGCTTGGGAGATCTCACGCGCAGCCTGCCCAAGGCCCTGATTCCGGTGGCGGGCAAACCGCTGTTGGCGTACGGCTTGGCGTTTGCGCGTTTGCTGAACCCGCGCCGCATCTACGTGGTGGGCGGTTTCGAGTTTGAGCAGGTGGCGGCAACCCTGGAGCAACTGGCTTCAGGTTCGGCGGCCAACTTGCCCATTGAACTGTTGCAAAACCACGAATTTCGCCGCGGCAACATCCTTTCTTTCCAAGCGGCGCGCCCGCACCTGCAAGGCGACTTTTTGTTGGCCAACGTTGACCACATCTATCGCCCCTCCATCGCGCCCATCGTGGCGGCAGCGGCGGCCGATGTCACAGGCTTCATTGACACCGACCGCACACTGGGCGCCGACGATATGAAGGTGTTGCGCGACGACCAAGGTCGCATGCGCGAGATCGCGAAAACTCTCACCGCATTTGATTGCGGCTATGTGGGAATGACGTACGTGCCCGCATCGGCCCGTGCGCGCTACTTGGCCGAGGTTGACGCCGCCATCGCAGAGGACGGTCAAGACATTCACGTCGAGCGCGTGCTTGCCCGCTTGGCCAAAACCACACAGCCACCCCATTGCCGCGACATCAGCGGACACGGTTGGCTTGAAGTGGACACGCCCGACGAACGCACCCAGGCCGAAGCCAGTTTGGCTGACGGCACTTGGGGCGACCTGCGGGCGTGAACGTTCGGCCCGCCTAGGCCGAAGTGTCCAAATTCCCGCAAGGATCGAGACCCGAGATGCGTTGTGACTTAGTCCTTCTTGCCGCCGGTAACAAGGAGTACGCACCCCAGCAAAACCGCACCGAGCCCCCCCCATACAGGGATATTGACCGTTTCCTTTTCTTTGACGGACAGCTCGATGGGTCCCAGTTTCACATCCTGGGCATCTTTTGTATAACTGAACCCTCCATACGCCAAGGCGAGCGCACCGCCTACGATAAGTGCAATGGCTACTATCTTGACTGCATTCATTTTGGTTCCTTGCCTATGAAAGGTGGTGTCTCCTCTCTTCCACCATCCGGCAGATGAGAGGTACGCTGAGGTTATCATGACTGGAGTTGACCCGGTTTCACGGACACCCCTCGCCTGAAGAAAAGGGCGTAGAAAGGTATCCAGATGAAGCCGAAGAAAGTAAAAAAGCCGCACCGGCGGCATGCGCCACTGTAGAAGCACCAGTGACGTCGGTCGACGCCACGCTGGTCGATCCAGTGACAATGAGCGACGGAACCGCACGCGCCGTGCTGGATTTGGGGCACGCGGGACGCAAGCACAGTCAGTTATCGTTGCAGGTCGATGGCACGGATTTTATGCGGCACACTCGCATCGAACGCTCTGACAACGAAAAGACTTGGGACCTGTTGGCCCAGGGGCAGATCGTGTTTCGCGTAACCAGCAGCCCCACGCCACGGTCCCAGTTGGTGGTGAGCTATCCGGTTTCGGATGCGCGGTACGTGCGCATCAGTCTTTTGCCCATCGCCTCTGCTGGCGTCGGCTTCGTGCGCATCACGGGCGCACAGCTTTCGTTTGCTCCTACTGCCTCGAAGCCGCCTACGCGAACGCTTGCCGCCAAGCTTGGCTTGGCGCCCGCTCCTCCCCGCCCAGGCGTATCGTCGTTCGTATTCGATGCTGGCGTTTCGGGCGTGCCCTTTTCATCGACTGTTTTCGATGTGGACACGGCCGCTTTCGAGCGCGCGGTTCAAGTGTTTGCCAGCGACGATGGGCAGATCTGGATCCCACAGACGGCGGGCTGGTTGCACAAGGCTTCCGGCACCTCGTCATTGTCACTGGAGCTAGGGCAGGCACCGCGGCGTTTGTTCCGACTGGACGTTCAAGACGGAGACAACGCAAGCCTGAACGTCGCTGGCGCTCAGCTCTCATACCAGGTCGAACAACTCGTGTTCGAGGCGCACGAGCCCGGAAGCTATGAGTTGTTGTTCGGGGCGAAGGGACAACCTCCCGATTATGATCTGGCAGCCATCGTCGCGCGTGAGGGTAGCGGAGCCTTCCGCTCCGCACGGTTTGGATCAGTGCATGCCAACTCTGTTTTCGGAGTGCGCGCGCCGGCATCGCTTCCCTGGACCGAAACGCATAGCGCCAAGATCACTTTTGCGCTGGTGCTGGTGCTGGCAGCACTGGCGGTGTGGACGGTAAGGCTCGTCCGGCGGTAGAGGACCAGGAAAATTTCTTCGTTTTGCAACCGCCTTGAGGTCGGCGAGCCCGCAAAGCTAGGGCTGCCATGGTGACAAGCGCACGGCAGTGTGGGAAAAGAAGCTGATGGAGCTTCGTGCGACTTGTGTTGTTTTGGATCGGATTAACGTTTGGGTGTTCTGATGAGGCCTCGGTCCGGAAAGTTCCCGACGCGGCAGCCACGTCGCAGGATAGCGGCGCGGATGCATTACTCGTGGATTCTGCTTCCGGCGACTCCAGTAGCTCCGACGTCACTACGCCCGATGCGGCCGCTGCCGACGCCAGTGCCGCGTGTATCACAGTGGAAGATCCCGCCAAAGGCGTGCCCAGTAGCAAGCAAGCCAGCGATAGCACCGCGGAGAAGCACACCTTTTTCTTTAAGAACATCGCGGTCGATCCCAACATGACGGGCCAGGAGGGTTCCTCGGGATACTCACCATATGCAACTTTAACGCGAACGCAAAGTCAGCTTAAACTTCCTACGCACTTCGTTCGGCGCGTGACCCCGTGGGACAATAACGCGCCCGAGGGGATTGGGAGCTCCAGGCCAGCACGAGATCACCATGTCTGCCCGCAGCGTTCAGATGGCCACGTTCGTTGTTGGGAGACATGGTGGCAGTGGGAGAGTTGGGGTTATAGTTTCCCCCATGCGACAAGCTGTATCGATCGCGGTTCTGATCTTGCTGTACTGCGGCTGCGCTGATGGTCGGGCGCTTGAGTCAGATGAAACGCCCGATAGCGGACCCAACGCTGGCGATGACGCAGCAGTTGACCCAACCGACACCGCGACCGCCATCGACGCCTCTGCCGACGGTGGCCCAGTCCCGGTGGCAGGCGAGCCACCGCGGCGCTTGGTGATCATCACACACGCCTTCGGGTTTCTCGATGAAGGGCTGGCGTTGCCAAAACCCGCGGAGGCCAACGACAAAGAGTTCTGGTCGGCTTCGCTCGACGCCCCAGAGCCCGGGCTTAGTCCCATCCTGGCCCCGTTCGAGAGTTTGCGCCAACGCCTCAGTGTGTTCGACGGATTGTCTATGCACACGGCGATAAACCAGAACGTCCACCATCCGGTGCTGCTGCTCACCGGCCATCTGCCTTCGCTAATGGATAGAGCTGGTCAGATTCATGTGCCCGGTCCGTCGATCGACTGGCTGATAGGAAACCAGGTGCAAGGGAAGGCTCCGGTGACTCTGGCGGTCGCGGGAACCATCGTAGCGGGAAACGTCTCGTTCGATCAGCAAGGGAAGCCTATACCCAAACTCGATTTACGTGGTTTTCACAATCTCTTGTTCGCCACCATGGAAGGCACATCCTGTCCAGACGCCAAGCCAGCACCCACAACGCGTCCATCACGCCTCGATACATGGATGGCGGCCGTGGTCGACGTTGTCACCTCGGCGTTTCTCTGCGATCGCACGCGAGTTGTCACCTTGCATCTACCCTTGCCCAGTCCCGAGGAGGTGCATTACAATGGTAACCTTGAACAGGATCACGCCCACCGCATTGGCGTTCCGGGAGAATCGGGCATGCGAGCACGTGCAACGATGGTTGCTTACAACGCCTACGCCGCCACCCAGGTGGCAAAGCTGGCGCAAGCGCTGGCCAATGCAGAGGAGCGTGAAGGCGATGGGCGCTTGCTTGATTCGACCTTGATGGTTTGGATGGGCCGAGAAGGACAGCCCGATCACTCGTTCTTTCCCTGGCACGTGGTCATGCTGGGCGGGGAGAAATTGGGCTTTCGCAGTGGGCGATACGTTCACGTGGCGCGCGACGTACCCGTCAAACCAACCAGTCAGGACGCCCCCCTCTTCACCGGCGCGTCCCACAATCAATTGCTGGTCAGCCTGGCCCGCCTTTACGGCATCCCGATTGACGCGTTTGGGGCCACATCGGTGCAGCCGAAGGGCTACGAGCCGATTTCTATCACAGGCGCACTGGCTCCGTTCTGATAGAGCTGGCGGACGCCTGAAGAAGGCCACGCAAATTCGCGATCTCATGGTGGTGCGAAATACTTCGTCGGTGTTGCAGAGCGCGAGAATGTCGTCTGGTGGCACGTAGGGCGTGACGGCACCTTGCTCTCCCACGAACACCAGCTCCTCGTGCAGATGACGGGCGATCGCCAGCGCATCGGCGGGGGCCATAGCATTAACCACCTCTGGCGAGGGAGCTGCGTTGCAAAGACCATATCGATCAAGCGTTGGCCGCAGCACGTGTGTAGGGTTGCTACAGATCGCCAACAGATCGGGGTTGCCATCGGGGCGTGGGATCATATACGCCGTGCCATTTGACTCTTGGAACACGCGGTAAAACTCGATGGCTACGCCCGCAGATTTGTCTCGAAGCCACTTGGACTCGCCCGGGGCGTGGTAACCCCAACGCCCGCCATCGTCTTCGCGTTGTCAGCTTGAAAGTCATGCGCGCCCTCAAGCTCTGCCAAGTTTTACGCTGTCACTTTTTTTTGGCCGGAATTTCCCCGCCGGTTCGTCTTGTGTTCAGTTAACTCTCGAACAACGTATGACCCAACCGGGCAAACAAGGCCTTGAGGCCACCTACCGTCATTACTTCCCCATGATCAGAGAGAAGTGCAAACGCATTCTTGGCAGCGCGGGTGATGCCCAGGATGTGGCGCAGGAAACGTTTCTGCGGTTCTGGCAGTTGCAGGACAGCCTGCGCGCGCCTGAGGCGGCCATCGCCTGGATCTACAGAACCGCCACGCACCTGGCCATCGACAAGCTTCGCTCAAGCAAACAACTGGCAGCTCTTAATGAAATGCACGCAGACACGAGCAGCCCCGAGGGACTGAGCCACGCCCGGCTCTTGCTGCACAAGTTGGTGAAAGACCTACCAGGCGACGAGATGGAAGTGGCTGTGTTGTCGCGTTTGGACGGTCTAAACCAACAAGAAGTCGCTGCGGTGATGGGCATCAGCGAGCGAAGCGTGAGGCGTGTGCTGAAGCGGCTCGATGACCGTTTGGCCACCATGCGCATACAGCAGGGAGTGGAAGCATGAACGATAACCAGGCACATCCGTCGTTCCTTGCCCTGGATTCACTTGCAACCGGGGCACCCGCCTCTCCCACCGTGCAAGAGCACGTGAGCTTTTGCATCGTTTGCCAGCAACACGTGGCGCGCGTGGGCCCTGACGCCGAAGTTTTACCTGCTTGGGTGCGGGAGCTTCCTGCATCGGTTCCCCCGCGACGCGGAGAAGCACCGCACCCTGGCAGGCATTCTTTGTCTGGTCTACGAAGCCGCCTGCGGGCCTTGTGGCTGCCCGCTTTGGTGATGGCGCCTGCACTCGCAATTTCCTTGTTCTTGCTGAAACCGCAGCCTCATGATGCCGTTAGGGATCATGAGGCCTACGTAGGGGTCAAGGCGGCAAGTCCCATGGTTTGGGCTTACGTCAAGCGCGGCGACGACACGTTTTTGTGGGACGGGTCGACAACGGTCCTACCGGGGGACCTGTTGCGGCTAAAGGTCGATGCAATGAACCACACGCACATATCGGCATTCGGTCGCGATGCTTCCGGCGCTTGGCAGAGACTATGGACGGGCCCGGCCGGAGGCAAGGGCCCCACGAGTTTGCCCGTGGCGTGGCAAATAGATTCACAACCTGGCGACGAGCGGATCTTGCTTGTGCTGTCTAAGGAAGCTGTGCGAAGTGAAGATGTGAATGAGTTGAAGGGCAAAGAGCCGGATCCCCGCTGGTGGCTAACGGAGCTGGTTTTGCCGAAAAAGCCTGCGGAAGGGTCTGCCCCCGCGGTGCGGGGATCGGATGATTTGCACTGATGCAAGCGCGGTCGCGTACGTTGCGGGTGTGGAGGTTGGCGCTGGGTTTGGCGATTGCCCTGCCCACTCCAGGCCGCGCGCAGGCACAAACTGAACCACCCGTTTTGCGCTTGGCAGTCGTGGTTGGGGCGAATGCCGCACCGACTGGCCGGGCACGCTTGCGCTACGCGCACAGGGACGCCCAGGCGGTCGCGGACGTGTTGGTTCAAACGGGAGGATTTCTTCCGGAGAATGTGCGCCTGCTGAAGGAGCCGCAGCCAGCGCAGGTGATAGATGCGCTCGAAAACGCTTTGGCTCAGGCAGGCAAAGTGAAGTCGAGTCAGGCTTTGCTGCTATTTTACTACTCGGGCCACGCGGATCCCGAAGCGCTTTATCCGAGCGGGCAAAAGTTGGCCGTGTCCGACCTGCGGGTTCGGATGCAAGACAAGCGGGCCCTGTTGCGGATGGGAATTATCGATGCCTGCCGCGGCGGCGGATGGACGGGCAGCAAGGGTTTGAGTGAAGCCGCCCCATTTGACGTGGATGTACCCAGCGCTTTGACGAGCGAGGGCGCCATCTTGATCTCCTCCAGTTCGGGGGCCCAGAACGCCCACGAGTCCGAGCTATTGGGCGCCTCGTTCTTCACACATCATTGGAACGCGGGGCTGCGCGGCGCCGGTGATCACAACGACGATGGCCTCATCACGATCAACGAGGCTTTCGCCTATGCGCGCGAAATGACGGTTCGGGACACCGCACGATTGGCAAGTGAGCCCCAAAACCCCAGCTTCCATATGGATGTGAAAGGGCGTGATGATCTGGTTCTTTCCGCCTTGGATAGACCGCGCGCTTTGTTGATGCTTCGGCAAGAAACGGGGCCGTTGCAACTTGTTGATCTGCGCAACGGGATCGTTTTGCTTGAAACGCAGCCTGGGAAGAAGAGGTTGCGTCTGGCTCTACCCGCTGGAAAGTATCTGGTGCGCCGTCAAGGCAAAGGCGCCGTTTGGTCCCGTGAAGTGGCCCTTGGCCGCGAAGGCAACGCCAGTCTTGAAGAAGCCGAACTCGTCCGTGGCCGTGATCAGGTTTTGGCCAATAAGTCTTTGACAGCAGGCGAGACCAGCATTGTCGCCCCGGGTTCGTGGAACGTTCAGTTGGCGTTGGGCGTTCGTCATGCGCCGGTCATTGATCCTGGAGTGCGCTTGACGGGGTCAGACGGCGCGGCGGGGTTGCTACGCATCACCTATGGATTTGCGCCACGATGGCACTTGGCGCTGCCTCTGGCACTGGCCTACGGAGGTGGTGACGAGTACGGCCTAGAATGGATTCCTTGGTTCGGCATGCCGGTAGTGGGTGTCTCTCGAACTGATGCGCAGGGTATTATGGTTAGTTCGTTAATTGGCGCCGGCGTCGATTTTCGCTGGCATGAAATGCCACGTACTGAGTCTTTCAACATCAGCCTGGCGGCTTTCGGCGCTGGGCAGTGGGCCGAGCAAGCGGCGCCACGCAAGCCATTTGACACATGGACCGCGTTATCAACAGTGGGGGCCTCGTGGGACTTGCGTGGCATCGCCACTTTCAACTTAGGTGGCGGCGTGGCGAAGACGTTCGTGCAAGGGGGGATCTGGCAGCCGGCAGCTGATCTGCTTTCACAAGGGGGACTTGTGGTGGCGGTGGGCTCTGTGCAAAGGCGCGCCTTGCGTCCCTTGCCTTTGGTGCGCGTTTATTTGGGTGAATCTTGGGCTTTGGAGGGCCACGTCACCGTCGCCTACGTGTATCGCACAGCCTCCGTTGAAGAAACCTACTTGATTGGATTCTCTGCGGACTTTTGACGGCACCTAGTCAGGCTCGGGTGCGATGGTTGGCCGGATTTTCTACCCTCAGCCGTCTTTACAGGATGAAGGCAAAGTTTGTGTGGGCGGTTGCATCGTGTGTCGTTTTAGGTGCGTGCGGCGGCAGCCCACCCGCGAGCGAGCCGGAGCTTAACGATGGGGGCGATCCGGACACTAGATGGGCAGAGCATGTTGATGCGGCCCTGATCAAAGCCTCTGATGCCGCAGAGTCCGACACTTCGGAGCTTGCAGTGCAGCCCGACGCGCCGCCGCCTCTGCTTCCTCTGGAGCGCGGGGTGGCCACGGGCGGCTCTCACACCTGCGCCCTGCGGCGCGATGGGACCGTCGCCTGCTGGGGAAGAAATGACCAAGGTCAAAGTTCTCCCCCTGCGGGCAAGTTCGCGCAAGTCACCGCCGGGTCTTCGTTCACCTGTGGATTGCGGATGGATGGGTCCGTCGAGTGTTGGGGCCACAAGGAGAATTGGCCCGCGCCGGGGCCGGATGGCTTCTTCAAACAGATAAGCGCCGGAATGAGGCACGCCTGCGGCGTAAAGCAGGATGGGTTGCTCGCCTGTTGGGGTCATCAGATCGCTTATCGGGCCCCGGTCGTGCCGCCGCCTGCGGGATCTTTCATCGGCGTGAGCTCCGGCGGGGTGCATAACTGCGGTCTCAGGGTCGATGGCACAATTGCCTGCTGGGGATCTCCCACTTACGAGCAACCACCCAGCGGAAAGTTCACTCAGCTGGCTGTAGGTGATGCACACAGTTGCGCTTTGAACGCCGAGGGGAACGCCACTTGTTGGGGAGAGATCTCGGGTGAAGAAAAGAACCAACTCGCCTCGCTCGGCCCCCTCACCCGAATCAGCGCGGGTAGACGCCACCTCAGTTGTGGAATCAGGAATGACGGCAGCGTAGCGTGCGTTGGGCCTGTAGGACTTGAAGGAAAGTTCACGCAGATAGACATGGGAGGTTTATATCCGGGGCACCTTTGCGGGCTCAAAAGCGATGGCGACATCGTTTGCCAAGGAAGCGATCCCTACGGGCAAAGTACCGCGCCCAACGATCTCTTCACGCAGGTCAGTGGCGGTGCGGGTTACTCCTGTGGCCTAAAGCCAGACCAGACGCTTCTATGTTGGGGCGCTGGTTTCTTTCGCGATCGCTTCCTTATGGTCAGCGCCGCGGCTTCACACGCGTGCGGGATCACAAGCCAACAGACGGTCAAATGTTGGGGCAATGAGCGTGACGGCAAAACCGCTGCGCCTGAGGGGACTTTCGTGGATGTGGCGACGGGCGATCAGCATAGCTGCGCCGTGAGGGCAGACGGACGCGCCACCTGCTGGGGCAGCGACGAATTTGGCCAATCTATGCCGCCCGATGAACCTTTCGTGAAGGTGGTGGCCGGCGACTTCCACAGCTGCGGTCTTCGGCTCGATGGCTCCGCTGCTTGTTGGGGCAACAACGCCGAGGGCCAGGCAGACGCACCCAATGAGAACTTCGTTCAGCTCACTGCAGATCGCTTCCGTACGTGTGGCCTGAGAACGGACAAAACCATCGTTTGTTGGGGCGGCGGGATGGAGCCTCGCCACTTTCCAGACATGGGGACGTTCAAGCAAATCAACCTCGGCGAGCGCCTGATGTGTGGCTTGCGCACGGACGGCACCATCACTTGCTCCGGAGATTTTCACAGCCGCGCGGTGGTACCTGAGGGCAGCTTCACAGCATTGGGCACGGGGAGAAGCAACTGCGCCATCGGAATCGACCAGAGGTTGTGGTGCTGGGGAATCAACGCTCGACTGCCGCTTTGAGTTTGGCTTGAGTCGAGAGATGCCGCTCAGGCAAGCCAACCATGTGACCATGGCTATTGGTCACGACGGGCCGGGGCACAGGGGCATCCTTGGCCAACGACAAATGCGTGCGCGCGGAACTGCTGGCGAGGCGCTAGGTTCTCAGGGCGAGGTCCCGTTGCGGCTTGAGGCTCGACCTTGCTGTGGCGAGCAGTGCAAGAAGTAGGTGCAGCATCGAGCCGGAGGAGCTTGACGGCCTTGCCGAAAAATTCAATCATTCCGTGGTGGATGGGGTTTTGAGGAACCACAACGGGCAGCACGGTTAACGCCGTGTCACGTCCGCAACCACGCGGCTAAGGGATCTGCAGCGGCAACGCATGGGTCTGCTACAAGGCTGGCCCATGCACCAGCCGCTCGAAAGAACGGCTTTATTTACACGCCGCCAAATCGGGCGCGGCCTGAGCTATGTTTGTTATCAACAAGGTGCAGGTTTCAACGACGGTCGATGCGTTTCCGCCGGAAGTTGCACAAGCTTGTTCCAAAGTGCAGGCCCCGGTGCCCGCGTTGGACAGCGCCGCAAACGCCGTACAGCAAGCATCCGCCTTCGTGCACACGCTGCAGTCTGTAGAGCCGCTCATGCCGCCGGTGCCCGGTACACCCCCGGTGCCTGTTGTGCCGCCCATTCCCTGTGTGCCACCCGCTCCTGTTGTGCCGCCCGTACCCGAGGTGCTGTTACCCTGGCACGCGGGAATGGCCCCAAGGCAGCCCTCAAACTGCGGGCACGCCGTTGACAAGCATTCCTTATACTTCGACACAATGGCCGCTTCGTTGGCGCACCGCTGGTTTGAAGCGCCCTCGGCGGGCTGTTCACATCGGGTCTTGCACGAGCCCACGAACCCTTGAAGCTGAGGGTTGCAGGAAACCAGTTTGTCGCAGCCTTGCACGCACAGCGCCTTTGCGTCGTCGTCATCGCCCGAGCAGGCGACCACCCCAACAACCGAGCTGACGCCGGCCAAGACCAATACAACGATAAGCGGGTGAAGACCTCTCGAAAGACCTGACTTTGCCATGGTTGGCCGAAGCCTGCGTGCAAACGCCAGGAAGGTCAATATGCGAAGCTGGCTTGTAACTTGTCGCCGCCGTGAAACCGCAAGTGTTGCGCCTTTTTGAAACTTCTTTTGCCCGCGCTTGAAAGATTTCGCTCCCTTCCCGTGAAAGCCATTCCGACGGCGTTTTTTTCACATGAACGGGAGAATGGACATGAAACCAACTTTGCGTGCGGCGGCCTGGGCCCCGCTTTTTCTGATGTTTGCGTGCAACACCGGCCCTTCGGGGCCCAAACAGCCTCCTGACGCGGTGGGCAGTATGAAGCTGGCGCTTACCAGCATTTCGCCCGAGTTTGAGGTGTCGGGCGTGGCGTTTTCGGCCACCAACGCGGCCGGCCAGGTGACGTCGGCGGTGATTCCTCTTGAAGCCGAACCCCTGCCGGCCGCGAGGGACACCGCGCACGCCGGCTCTCGCTTTGCCGATTGGTTGGTGGTGCTGCCGCAGGGCGTTTACGACGTTGAAGCCACCCCGCTGGGCCCCAACGGCCAAGCCTCAGAAGCCTGCTCGTTGGCGAAAACGCAGGCCCACGTGATGCCCGCCTCCACAACGGAAGTGCTGCTGGTTGCACGTTGTGGTGCTGAGGCGAACGGGGCGCTTGACGCCACCTTGGTGTTCGCCAAAGGCCCTGTCATCGCAGGCATCGATCTGGATGGCAGCAAGTTTGTGTGCTCCAACGAGGCTTTTGCCGGCACGATTGCGTTGCAAGATCCCGATGTGGCCCATGCTTGGAATTGGTCTGTGGTGCAGGTGCCGCAAGGGGCAACGGATTTCAACCATTGCCTGACGTGGGCTGGCTCGCGGGTGGCCTTCACGGCGTCGGTGCCGGGAAAATATGAGCTGCGCGTGCAGGTGGGCGAAGGCGCGCACGGCACCGCTTTGACCTTCCCGGTTTATATTTCAGATTGTGGTGACGCCCCTCAATGTTTAGGGGAGGCCGCGCAAACCGCGTTGAAGCAACCGCCCGCTGCCAGCGCTGGCGAATGTTCGTGCGGGAACACCAACACCACCACGCCGGCCAAGACGCTTACCGGTGTGGAGATCAAACTTGATCGGGTGTTTTATGCGGAAGCAGCGTCCGCTTCGGTGAGCCTCAACATGGGTTCATATGACACCGGCGCCGAAACCATGGACGTGGTGCTGTCGGTGCCCGGCACAAAAGACGTGGAGCCGGTAACGTTGAGCCGCACCGGCACGGGCACGTACCAAGGCGAAACGGGCTTTACGCTTCATGCCGAGGGCGAGCCCACGCCTGCTGATGGCAAGCTTGTGGTGGGCGCGGGTCAGGCGCTGTTCGCGATGTATTTCCCCGACAAAACACAGCCCCAGCTTGCGAACCTGGGCGTTGATCATTTTAGCGACGTGGCATTCTTGGACAACCCAAACGCCGTTGCGCCCGCAGTGGAGCCCCGCTTGGCATTGACCGATGACGAAACCGCGAACCAAGCCAAGCCGGCCGGCACGCTTTTGCGTTCAGGCGGCATGCCTGTTCAGATCGCGTCCGAAGAGGTGATGGTATGGGTGCGCAACGATGCCGAACTGCAAGCTTTCGTTGCCATGAGTGGCGGCGAGGTGGTTGCCAAACAGGAACTGGATCCAAGCGACAACAATGCGCCCTCTTACGCGCAAGTGGCGCTCGTGAAGGTAAGCCCCAAAGCCGAGTCGGGCCGCCGCTTGGCCACGCTTGATGCATTCTTGGGCGAATCGCAGCCTTTGCTTGTGAGCAACGCCCAGGTGGCGTCTTTGGTGGCGCAGGTGATCACCTGGAGGTTGGACGGCTGGGCGGTGGCGGTGAACCCGCGCCTGCAATACCAAGCGGCCCCCACCATCTCAACCACCGAGAACGATGCTGTGACGCATACGATGAAGTTGACACCCGGCTGCCGTCCGGGCGACGCCACGCGCCCGTGTTTTGAAAACGTGCCCGCCTTGTGGTCGTGGACCGCGTTGTGGGACAAGGACACCTCTCGCGTGAACGTGGCCGTGTTGGATATGGGCTTTGCCCCCAACGCAGATTTTCGCGCGCCCGCTTCGGGCCCCATGCGTGAATGCGACATGACGAGCTCTGCGGGTCCGGTATGCGGCCCCGGCCGTGCGCAAGGATCGCCCACGGTGGGCAACAGCTTCTTTGGCGACCGATCCTGGCACGGCACCGGCGTGGTGACGACGATGGGCGGTGTGGTGAACAACGGCTTTGGTGCCGCTGGTGTGGCGGGACAGGTGGCCGTGCCGATGCTCTATAAGTACGATGCCATGGCGTATGTGTTCGAGGTGGGCGCCGGCATGCGGCGAGCCACCAACGATGGCGCGTCCTGCATCAACATCAGTGGCGGCTACCCCTGTCGCATCATGATGAATTTCGGCCCCGACTTCGACATTTGTTCGGGGGCCGGACGCTTGGGCATTTGCGGCGTTGTAACCGCCGCGGCCGCTTCCGCGGCAGCCGCGGTGTGTGCGGCCACCGGTTGGATTCCTTTTGTTGGCGCCATAGCGTGTGGCGCGGCCACAGGTGCTGTGGTGGCGGCAACATCCGCGTGTTTGTCCACGCTGGCGTTCGGCAACCTAGCGGGGCCGATGGATGTGGGTGCGCGCTTCGCGCACAGCCGCGGCGTGCCGGTGGTGGTTAGCTCAGGCAACGCCTTGTCGCGCGAATCGCTGCCTGAAGTCATCCGCGACTTGGTGGATCTGAGCAACCGCAACTCTGATGACTGGCGCGTGATGCCGGCCGTGCTGCCGCACACCATTTCGGTGGGGGCCGTTGATGAAAATCTGAACAACGTGCACTTCTTTGGCAACACGGTTGATGTTTGGGCGCCCATTCGATCAGCCTACTTTGCGCCCAACGATGTGAACAACCCTGGATCACCTTTGGTTGCAAACACCATTGGGGGCACCAGCGCGGCTGCGCCTTACGTAACGGGTTTGATTGCCGTTATGCAGGCTGCGAACACCGAGCTGAACCCCAACACACCGGGGCTAACAGATGCGCAGAAGCGAACCATTGTGGAGCGCATTCGAACGCTCATTCGCAGCAACAGCTTCACCAACGCGCAATTGGTTGCAGGCGGTTTTTCCAATCAACCTGCAGTGCGTCCGCGATTGGTTAACCCCTTGGCAACAGTGATGGCGGCCGCAGGAAGCTCTGTGCCCAATCTGGCCGCCTTGGGATACGACACCTCATTGGGCTTCAGTGAGCAAGATGCGCCTAACGACACGCCCGCACAAGCTTTGCCGTTGGTGGCGGGTGTTGAGCGCACGGGAACCATCGTGACCCTGCGGGGCGAGGGCCCCTTCGCGCCGGTGCCTGATGTGGACTTCTACGCCTTCAACATGCCTGCGGGCGCGCGGCCCATGGAGGCGGACATCACGCTTTCATACCCAGATTCGTTTGGGTCTTTGTTGCTCCAGGGTGAAGGGCTGCGTGTTGTTAGCCGTGGGTCTGGCAATGTGGTGTACCGGGTTGTTGCCAACGCAGGCGCACGCGTTGTGTTCTCGGTGCAGGGATCAATCGAGAATGACAACGTCTATAAGCTGCGGATGATCACGCGCCCAGCGGTTCCCACGGTGCGCATTTTGCAGCCTTTAGACGCCGACGAACACGAAGTGTGTTCAGATGCCGATGTTACGTTGCGGGCGCGAGCCGAGTTTACCGGTTCACCGCTGGTGGTTGCCGGTGGCGCTTATCAGTGGTCGAACGGGTCGATGACGCTGGGCAATGGCAATCCACTGGTGCGTCGGTTTGCGCCCGGTGTGCATGATGTGACGGTACAGGTGTACGGCGATCCGGCAAGCCTTGATGTGATCCGGCTAACCGCTCGTCCCTGCACCGCCAACGTGCCTACGGGCAACATCATCAGGCCCACGGGCGACTCGGGCAGAGACAATCCCGACTACGTTTACGATGGCTTTGATGACGCATCGGGAATGTGGTTCAAAGACGTGCAACTTGAAGCCTTCGCAACGGATGTTGAAGATGGTGTTCTGGCTGGCGCTGCGATCGAATGGAGAACCAACCAAACGGGCGTGCAGGCCGAGCTTCTGGGCACAGGCACGCGGTTAACGGTGCGGCTCTTTAGCAATTCTTGCTTTGGCACGGAGCATGTCATCACAGCGGTGGCCATTGACAGCAACGGCAATCGTACGGCGTTGGGGTCACGCCGCCTGCTGATCTGGACCCTATGCTAACCCACTCGTAACCGCTTGGGGCCAGCGGCCCTGTCCTGGGGGGCGCCACGGAGCTGCCGTGGCGCCCATCGCCGGTGACAAAAACGCAAACATCTTGCCCAGCTACGGCTGCGGCCCGCGACAATGGTTCCCCTCAACGGCTTCGTGTACTAGGCTCGCGCCAAATAAGGTTGATTGCCTGCGCCCTGCCCCGAGATGAGCCGGTGCCAGCAAGGAAAGGTGAGTTGTTCGATGATGTGCTTAGATTCTGCAAAAGCGTTTGCCACGTTCGCCGCCAAATGGCTGGTTGCTGCGGCTTTGGTGCTGGCTTGTCAATCGGCTGAGCCACCGCAAGGGACGCCGCTGCCTGAGGATGGCTCGCGTGGAACCGTGCGGTTGCAAATGTCATTGCAGATCCCCGCGGGAGCGAAAGCGGTGCGGGTGAAGGTGGTGGGCGCTTCGGGCGAGCACACGCAAGTGGTGCCGTTCGAGAACCACGGCTTGCCCCCTGCCGTAGACTCAAACTTGGCTGCGCGGCCGTTTGCCGACGCGCTGTTTGTTCTGCGCGCGGGTTCTTACGATGTAACTGCCGTTGTGATTGACGCAGCCGGCGCGCCGCTGCCGAATTGTGCAGAGGGCAAACAACGCGTCACTGTTGTGCCCACCGCAACCACAGAAATTTCGTTGGCGCTCACGTGTCTTGCGCCGGGGAACGCCGGCCTTGATGTGGCCGTGGCCCTGAACACGCAACCCAGCATCAATTCCTTGCAGATTGGCGGCGGCAAGTTTGTGTGTTCCCACGAGGCGGCGCAGATTGTTGTGGGCGCGTCCGATCCCGATGGCGATACCGTCACCTTGAAATATTCGGTTAACCCCGAAGGCGCAAAAATGCCGTCGTTTTGTTTGGCTTCAGACCCCAAGCTGGCTGTTTTCGCCGCGCAAGCGCCGGGCACGTATCACATCACCGTTGAGGCCAGCGACGGCAAGGGCCCCGCTGCCAAACTAACGTTTCCCCTGCACGTGAGCGACTGCCAAGGCCCCCCGGTCTGCCAAGGCAAGCTGGTGGGCGCGGCGATGCCGAATCCAGTTGAACAGCACGGTCAATGCACGTGTGAGCCGCCTGCGTTTCCCACCCGTTTGCATGAACCCCAAGGCGTGGGCTTCGACGTCATGCCACCTTATGTGAAAAACTCGCCCAGCGTGCTGGTGAAGCGTCAAGGCCCCTTCAAGGGCGATGTGGCGTGCCCTTCGTTGGGTGAATGGAAGGGCGAAACCCTCACCACGTTCACGGCGCCAAAATCAAAGGCAACCCAGGTTCATTGCGGCTACCGCTGGCAATCGGCTCAAAGTCCCAACTATGAACTGTTGAAGGATCTGGGAAGCCCAAGTTTTGCCTGTGATCAACCGGCGCTGTCGCCCACAGGTGCCGAGGCGCTTCCCGCAGATGTGTGGCAAAGCCTGCGTGACCTGCATCGCCAGCGCACGGGCTGGGTGCCCGGCTTGGCTTCGCAAAAGCCCAACCCGGTGCGCGTGGCCGTGTTGGATTCGGCTGTGTTTCCTTACGATGACGACCGCCGTGAACTTTATGGCCATGGCCGCGCCGTGGGCCGAACGATTGCGGATCTGGCGTGTGTGGATCCTGGCAGCGCGCAGTGTGCACAACAAATTCGCAACTATCTTACGCTGGATCGCGTGCATTTGGAGGCGCCCCCTGATCGCGAGCGGGGCGGCTACTACGCCGACTTTCAAGGCTTGGCCACGCAGATTCACGCCGCTTTAAATGATTGGGTGGCCGATGGCGGCGCCGAGCCTCTGGTGATGAACCTCAGCTTGGGTTGGGACAAACGCCATGTGCCTTATCTCAACGACTTCCGCGATCTGCGCACCGATCCCGGCGATTGCCCGCGTGATGAGCCGGCGCTGCTTGAAGAGGTGGTGCAAGTGGCTCTGGAACGGGCGTCTTGCCTGGGTGCTTTGGTGGTGGCGGCCGCGGGCAACGAGGACAACCCCGGTTATGATCGAGGGCCGTTTTTGCCGGCCGGCTGGGAGGCGCTTCCTGCGGTGGAAGATCCCGCCCGCTGCGCTTCGTTTTTGCCCCCCGGATGGACGCGCGGCGCTGCCAACCCTTCGCCTAGCTCAGCCGCCTACCGCCCGCTTGTGTTTGCGGCGATGGGCGCGGGCCAAGGACACTTGATCTTGGGCAACTCCCGCGCCGAGGGCAAAGCCCGGTTGGCGGGCGCGGGCATGGGCGTGGTCACGTCTGAATCACGTAGCGGCGGCCCTTCGCATACGATGACCTTAAGCGGCAGCTCGATGGCGGCGGCCACCGTCAGCGGCGTGGCTGCAGCGGCGTGGGCCGTGAACCGCAACGTGGATTCATTTCAGGTGATGCAGTGGCTTTACGATACGGGATTTACAACGCTGCTTTATACGGGGGCGGTGGATCTGCTTGATTTCTCCAACGCCGACTTTGCGCGTCCCGGCTGCGTTGATCACACGTGCCGCCGCACCCGCAGCGTGCAGTTTTGTCAGGCGGTGTCCGCGGCCGGCGTGGCTTTGGGGCGCGCGCCCTGGCAATGCCCTCCGAGGGTGGCCGAGCCCGATGTTCCCACCATGCCCGATGGTTTGGCCGCGGGCATGGACGAAAGCGATGTGTCGCCGATTCCGCCCGGCGGCGCTCCGGTTTGGGGCCTGCACCTGGCGCCGTGGATTCGGCCTGCACCTTCACCTTTTGGCTGCTTACCGGGCTACTGCACGCTTGACATCTACAACCTCGGCTTTCGCTTTGGCTACTTTGCGGGTGCCTACGATGCACCCCAAGACACGCAAATCTACGCAACCCAGGTGCATTTGCAGCGTCCATTTCAGCCTGTTGACACGCGATTGGTTTTTTACAACGCCCCCGGTTACACGCCCGTGCCCACAAACAATTCCCGCTTCTTGGTTTATTTGTCGGGGGTCGACAACTTGTATGTGAGCAGTCTTACCAACTGGGTGGTGACTTGGAACGGCAGCGGTTTACTCACGCACACCGAAGTGATTGCTGTGATCAATCGCTAGTCGTCAGGAGGGTTTGTGCCCCATGTTGCCTTTGCCGTTGCCCCTCCGACTTGCCCTTGTGGGTATGGTGACGATGGGGGCGGCTTGCGACGGTGTCGCCACTGCGCCGCAGATGGATGCGGGCGCCGATGCCGGCATGAACATCGCGGCGTTGTGTCATGACAAATGCACGGCAAAACTTCAGGTTGCGTGCGCCACCGACACGCTGCAGGAGTGCCTGCAAATGTGTGTTCCCGCCAATGAAGGGGTATGCGGGGGGCCAGGCACGGCTCTGGATCTCTGCCTCATGCAGCACCCAGAGCCCTGGTTTTGCTTTTTGTCGATGGTGGCGATCAAGCAGGAGCTTTGTCGGCCCGAACAAGACGCGCTTTACCAGTGCCAGCTTGCGAATCCGCGAACGCCATCACCGGGCAAGGGGGGGTAACAAGGGGAAGGCCAAAAAGGAAGGCGGATTTGTTGAAGTTGCATCTGGGGCCTGCAATGCAATGATGCGCCCTGGATGCATGAACAGGAGGAACAGCACGTTGTGACCTCCGCCCTTGCGGGCGATCCGGTGGCGGTGCGTCGTTTGGTCGCGCTGCTAACGCCGGTGGTGAGATACCGCGCAGGGCTGGTGCTGCTGCGTTTGCGGGCGGGGGGAATTGTTGATCACGCTCAAGAGGTTCAGGATTTGACGCAGGAAATTCTGCTGCAGCTTTTTCAAAATGAGGGCCGCTTGCTGCGAACGTGGGACGCCAGCAAGGGCGCTTCGTTGCGCACCTTTGTGGGGCTTGTGGCGCAGCGGCGTGCGATTTCGATTTTGCGCACCCGGCCGGGTGTTGAACGCTTAAGCGACGATCTCAGTGAGATTGAGGACGGCGCCGCGGGGGCCCCGGCGGTTGACGCCGTGCTGGCTTCGCGCCAAGAGCTTGAGATCATCTTGGCGCAGGTGCAGGCGCGGCTTTCGCCGTTGGGCCTTGAGCTGTTCTACAGGTTGCTTTGCCATCAAGAGCCCGTTGAACAGATCTGTGTTGCCATGGGTTTAAGCGCCAACGCGGTTTATATCTGGCGCAACCGTTTGCTGAAGCTTGTGCAAAACCTGGCACACGAGCTGCGAGACGATGTCACGCCCGCCGGCTTGGCCGTGCAGGCTGATCCCGGATCCAAGGCGGTGGCGCCATGACGGTTAAGAACACATCTAGCGATGCCACCTTGCAGTCTGTCTTGCACGCGGCGCGTGCGGAAGAGTTGGCGCTGCTGCAAGACGATGCCCGTTTGTGCGACGCGGGCTTGCAAAGGTTGGTGGAAGGCACTTTGTCGGCCAACGAGCTACAAGACCTGCAACGACGCGCGCAGCAAGATCCCGAGCTGGCCGAGGCCTTAAAACTTTTTGCCCCGCCTCCGGCCGCCCAAGATCAAGCGTTGGCCGATGCCGTCGTGGCCGCGCTGTCCTCCGCTTCCGCTGGGCAACACGATTTGGCGCGTGCGCGCGCGCGCCGTTCGGCCCGTGTCTTAACGATCTGGGCGCCTGCTTTGGCGGTGGCCGCGGTTGTGGCGATCTTCGTGGTGGTGGGGCAAAACGCGCCCCCGGGTGAAGCTTTGCCTCCTTATTCTGTGGTGGTGCAAGGTGGTGAAGCGCGCGTTCGTGGCGCCGCGCCGTCTACCGAGCCACTGCGTTTGACGCCCGACGCGCCGCTTGAAATCCTTCTGCGGCCGCAAACCACGGTGGCGTATCCGGTGGCCGTTGCCGGGTATGCGCGCTTTCCATCCGACGGCCCTTGGGTGCCGTTGACCGTGAATTTTGAAAAGGGGCAAACGGGCGCGATGCGGTTGGTGGCCAACGTGTCGTCGCTGCTGCCAAACCGTGCGGGGCATGGGGTGTTGGTGTTCGTGATCCATTCGGCCCACAGCGAGAAACCCTCTTCAAAAGCCCTCAACCGCGACGAAATGGATCCCACGTGGCGCAAGCTCGTGGTTCCCGTGTTCGTGGTCAGCGACGCTTCAACAACGCCTTGATTCGCCCACTTCGCGCCCCCATTGTCACGCGCCTTATGTTGGGCCTTGCGGCCGGTTTGTGCATTTCGTGCACCAAAACCACTGCAAAGCCAAACGTCTTGCCCGCACACGCTGTGCAGTACGCCGGCTGTGATGCGGTTGTGACGGGGCCCGTGTGTTTGCTGTCGGCATCCAACCGCAGCCTTGTTTTGTGGTGGCCGCAGCGCTTCGGGCAGCTTACGGCCCTTCGCGGCTCGCAAGGCGCGCTGCCGCTTGCCCAGGCACAGATTCAACACGAAGGCTATACGTTGCGGCTTGAAGCGCCCGCCTTGGCGTCGTGGGTGGAGCTGGTGCTGGGCGATGGGTCGCACACTTCGCAATATCGTTTGGCGCTGGGCACGTATGCCCCCTTGCCTGCGCTTGAAGAGGCCGCGCGTCGGCAAAAGGGAGGTGACGTTTCAGGCGCCTTGGTGGGCCTACAAGAAGCGGCTCTGCACGCACAAGGCATCGAGAAACCCCGTTTGCTGGCGGCCATTGCCAGGCTTAAGCTGCAAACGCAAGACGTGCCCGGAGCCATCAAAGCGTTGCGCGTTTCGATGGCGGCGGCGCAGCGAGAAGGGCTTTTGTCTCAGGCGCTCAAAGATGCAGTGGCCTTGTCGTATGCCCTTTTAAATTACCGCCAAGACTATGCCGGCGCCCGTGCCGTGATAGAGGCAGCCCTGCCGCTTACACAAACTGTGCCCGAACACCGTTTGGCGTTGCGGTACAACGAAGGGGGCATCGCCAGTCAGGTGGGCAACATAGGTGAAGCCCTGGCGGCGTTTCGCGACAGCGCACACAGCGCTCAAAAGCTGGGTCGTGATGCCTTGGCGCGCACAGCCCAGCGCCATGTGGCGGTGGCCTTGCGGCTGATTGGCCGCAGCGATGAAGCCGTGGCCTTGCAGCGGGCCTTGGTGCAGGGGCCGTGGGAGACGCCGTGTGACGCCTCTGATGATCGCCTCAATCTGGCTTTGAGCCTGCTGGCGCTGGTGCGCGGCCAAGGTGCGCTGGCAGGTGGGCTTGCCCATACTGAGGAGCCCCTGCGCTTGATGCAACACGCGCAGGAGGATCTGGCGAACTGCCCGGATCCCTTTCGCCAGCGGAACCTGCTGATCGAACAACTTCTGCTGGCCGTGGAGCAAGGTGCTTTGGAAGCCGGCATGGCCGCGCAGAAGGCGCTGCTCATGGTGCAAGGTGGGCAAAGCCCCTTGCTGCAGGTATGGCAACACGACGCCCAAGGCCGATTGGCGCTGTTGCGCGGGCAATGGCAAATCGCCCTCAGGTTTTTCGAAAACGAAAACCATTTGGCGCAACATCTGGGACTGGCTCAAGAAAGTTTTCGGGCCTTGGTGGGCCAGGGCATGGCCTTAAAGATGGGTAAGCGACGTGGTTTGGCCGTCGCCGCCCTTCAGCAAGCGGAAGCCGCGCTTGATGGGTTGGCGCGGCAGGTTCCCTTGGGGCAGGGGGTGGCGGCTTTCACCCGTGATCATCGCCAAAGCGTTCAGGAGCTTGTGCAAACCCTCTTGCAAATGGGGCAACAGGCAGCCGCGGCTGATGCCGTTCGCGTGGCGCGTTCACGAGCCTTGTTGCTGGCCTCCCAAGCGCCGCAGGTGGCACGTTTGTCTGCCCCCGCCCGGCAGCAATGGGAAACCGCGCTGGCCCACTATCACCAGCTACGCAGCCAGTTCGAGTTGCAGCAGGCAAATTGGGATAGGCCGGTGGACAAGCTGGTGGAACCCTCGTCCAACGCCACGCCCGACACAGCCAGCGTTCCGGCAGACATTGATCAAGCGCTTGATGAGGTTTACCGCGCGTTGCGACCAGGAGCGTCCGTCACGCGCGCCACCTTAAGAAAACCCGGCGAGGATGAGATCGTCCTGGGTTATTTTCAGGCCAACGACGGCCTGTTGGGGTTTGTGGTGACACCCAAAGGCGCGCGCTTTGCACGTGTTGATGATGTGCCAGCCGAGAGCAACGCCGCGCGAATGTCCTCCGCCTTGCTTACGCCGTTCGAGCGCGAGCTCACCAATGCCAAGCTCATCAGTTTGGTGTTGCCGCCGGCCATGTGGCCGATCGACTTTGCTTCGCTTCCCTGGAAAAGCAAACCTCTGGCTCAGCATGCGGCCATTCAATACCAACTCGATGTGTGTCACGGCGTTGAAGGTTGTGTGCCCCAGGGCGTGCTCACCGGGCGTGCCTCGGCGCTGGTGATTTCGGATCCCAAGTTGGATCTGCAAGGCGCGCGCAAGGAGGCCGCAAGCGTGACGTCGCTTTTGTCTTCAACGAACCATGTGATTGTGGCCTTGGCGGGAAGTGACGCCACACACGAGCGGGTGATCGATACCTTGGCAAAATCCGTTCTGCTTCACTATGCAGGGCACGGCACGTTTTCAGGCACAGATGGCTGGCAAAGCGCACTGTTCTTGGGTCAAGACACGCGCTTGCTGGTGGGCGACATCTTGTCGTTAAAGCAGGCCCCGCGCAAAGTGGTGTTGTCGTCGTGCGAGGGCGCCCGGCTTGATGAAACCGCTGGGGGGTTATCCTTGGCACACGCCTTTGTCACGGCGGGCGCGGGTGTGGTGATCGCGGCGGTGCGCCAAGTGCCCGATGCAACGGCCCGCGCTTTGTCCGAAGCCCTCTACGAAGGCGGGTTTGCCGATCCTCACAAGCACCCTGCGGCTGTGTTGCGAAAGGCCCAGCTCGATCTGCACGCGCGGTCCGCAATCGCAGATGCGTGGACGTTTCGGGCGGTTGTGCCTTAAACCCCGACCCGCGATTTGATCGCCTTGCGAAAGCGTCCGGGCGACTTGAACAGCGTAACGCCGGCCCAAGCCGATCGCCTCTGGGCTGGTGGACGCATAGAGTGATGACCCTAGGTCTCACAGCCGTCTTGAATTGAGACTAAGTTGCCCAGTTTCTTGTGGGGCCGCTGAGCTGCGTTTGCGTTTACGCAGCCCTCGGGACCGGGTAAGCTTGTTGAAGTGCGCCTGCTCCTCGTAGCCATGCTTCTTTTGTCGCAAGGGGCACTCGTGTTTGCAAAGCCGCGGGTGGCTGCGCAGATGTACGTTTGGTCGCAGCATTACGCGAAACAAGGTACGACCCTTGATGAACACATGGGCGAAGCGCTTAAACTCACGAAGCAAGCCGGGTTCACGGCCGTGCAAGGGTGGCTCTCGTGGTTCGAAGATGAGAAACGCGCCGCCCAGGTGGGCTCCCTGCTCGCACACCACCGTTTGACGATGCCCGCAGCTTACGCTGGCGGAACATTGCATGAGGCAGCGAAAGTTGAGGCAACAATCGCGCAGATCGTCGCCCAGGCCCGCCGCGCGAAGAAAGCGGCGCGTCTGCAGCTCGTGGTTTTAAATCCTGACGTTCGTGACGACAAGAAGGAAAAGACTGACGACGAGCTCACTTTACAGGCCCAGGCGCTCGACCAGCTCGCACGGGCTCTTGCGCGCGTTGGCGTACAGCTCGCTGTGCATGCACACGACAAAGAGATGCGATCAGGGGCGCGCGAGTGGCGCCACATTCTCGAAAACACGACTGCCGCGGTTGGTATTTGCCTGGACCTGCACTGGGCGCTGCGTGGGAAGCAGGATCCCTTGGCTCTCTTGGACGAAGCGGGGGATCGCCTGCGCGATCTTCACCTGCGCAACAGCAAAGATGACGTCTGGACCGAGTCCTTGGGTGCCGGCGATCTTGATATGCGTTTGATCGCCAAGGCATTGTGGGCGCGCCGCTACGCCGGCTTCCTCACGGTTGAGCTCGCGTATGAAGAGAAGACGGAGCTTGCGCGCAGCCTGCCGGACAACCTCCGAGCGAGCCGCCAGTTTGTGAAGATGACTTTCGGGATGTAGGGCATTCGCAGGGCTCCTACTTCGTCGAACCTCCTGGGCGCCGTGCATCGGCTGTTCACAGACACGGTTGCCGGCGGCACGGCGCCAGGAACCATAGGCTCCCCCTTGCCTTGGGAGGCCGGGTGCTGCCTTGCACGTTGGGCCCGCCTAAGCGGCTGGGCGCTTCACAATCGCGTTGGCCAGCTGCTCAAGCATGCCGCGGGTGGTGGGCAGATCCACGCAGCCATCCGTAATGCTTTGGCCATAGCGCAAGCTGGTGCCCGGGGCCGGTGGAAACGCCTGTTTGCCAGCCACCAAATTCGATTCGATCATCACACCCAAGATGTTGTTGTGACGAGCAATCTGTTGCGCAATGTCGTCCATCACCAGGGATTGCCGGGTGTAATCTTTGGCGCTGTTGTCGTGGCTGCAATCGATCATCACGCGTGAAGGCAGCCCGGCCTTGCGCAATTCAGACGCGGCGGCACAAACCTGGTTCTCGTCGTAGTTGGGCCCCGCAAGGCCGCCCCGCAACACCAGATGCGTATCTGGATTGCCCGTGGTGGCCACAATCGCCACGCGACCCGAGGCCTCGACGCCCAGGAAATGGTGAGGCTGGCCCGCCGACTTCATCGCGTTAAGCGCTGTTTGCAGTGAGCCATCGGTGCCGTTCTTCAGCCCGATGGGCATCGACAAACCTGAGGCCATTTCACGATGGGTTTGGCTTTCCACTGTGCGCGCGCCAATCGCGGCCCACGCCATGGTTTCCGCCACGTACTGCGGGGAGATGGGATCCAAAACTTCAGACGCCGCGGGAATGCCTTGATCCGCCAATTTCACGAGCAAGCCTCGCCCCATGCGCAATCCGGTTTCCACGTCGTAGGAACCATCCAGATGCGGGTCGTTGATGAGGCCCTTCCACCCCACGGTGGTGCGGGGTTTTTCAAAATAGACCCGCATCAAAACCACCAGCGCCTGAGCGTATTCGCGACGGGCTTGTGCGATGAAGCCCGCGTACTCCTCGGCCATACCCAGATCGTGAATGCTGCAAGGGCCCACCACGACCAGCAGCCGGGGGTCTTGGCCATGAATCAGCTGGCGAACCTCTTCGCGGCTGGTGGCCACCGTTTCGGCGGCGGCGTCAGTCATGGGGATTTCGGCCACGATTTCGGAGGGAGACGCCAACAGGCGGTAATCTTTTACGCGTAGGTTGTTGATGGGTCGCATGGGAGGGACTTCGGCGAGGGGCCCGAAAAAGTTTTCAACGATAGCAGACCTGGCACCGGTATCAGGGGGGTGACTGGCGCGATCGGCCGGTTTTGCTGTGTACGCCCCGGGGACCCAAGACGCAGCAAGCCAGGCGCTCTCGGTATATGGTAAGGGAGGATTTGCACCATGACCGCGCCTTCAGACACCCCCGACACCAGCGACGCCAACCCCAGCAACTTTGTGGCTGACATGGTCGACGACGACCTGCGCACAGGCCGCACCCAGGGCCGCGTGGTCACGCGATTCCCGCCTGAACCCAACGGCTATCTTCACATCGGGCACGCCAAATCCATTTGCCTGAACTTTCCGCTGTCTCAGAAGGTGGCCACGGGCAAATGCAACCTTCGTTTCGACGACACAAATCCAGCGACGGAAGACGTTGAATATGTCAACGCCATTCAAGACGACATCAGATGGATGGGCTTCGAGTGGGCGGATCTTTTTTTCGCATCCGACTATTTCGAGCAGCTCTACAGCTGGGCGGTGTACTTGATCAAAGAGGGCAAGGCCTACGTTGATAGCCAAACCCTAGAACAAATAAGAGACACCCGGGGCAACTTCTACAAGCCCGGCGTAGAGAGCCAGTTTCGCAGCCGCAGCGTGCAAGAGAACCTGGATCTGTTTGCTCGCATGCGCGCCGGCGAGTTTGCCGATGGCGCCCACGTGCTGCGCGCCAAGATCGACATGGCGCATACCAACATCAACATGCGCGACCCGTTGATGTACCGGATCAAGCGCGTTCACCACCACCGCACAGGTGACAAATGGTGCATCTACCCCACCTACGATTGGGCGCACGGGCAATCGGATGCCATTGAGGGCATCACCCACAGCGTGTGCACATTGGAATTTGAAGACCACCGCCCGCTTTACGAGTGGTACTTGGAGCAGATTCCGGAGATCCCTGCCGACAAGCGCCCCCGCCAAATCGAATTTGCCAAGCTGAACCTCAGCTACACGGTGCTGAGCAAGCGCCGTTTGCAGCAGATGGTTAAGGAAAACATCGTTGACGGCTGGGACGATCCCCGCATGCCTACAATGGCTGGCATGCGCCGGCGCGGCTTCACGCCTGTGGCGTTGCGGAAGTTTTGCGATCGCATCGGCGTGTCCAAACGCGACGGCATCGTGGACATCTCGCTGCTTGAATACGCGCTGCGAGAAGATCTCAACGCCACATCACCTCGCGTGTTCACCGTGCTGAACCCGTTGAAGGTGGTGCTCGAAAATTTCCCCGAGGGCCACACAGAGACCTTTGAGGGCGCTTACAACCCGGAAGATCCTAGCTACGGAGCGCGTCCGCTGCCGCTGACCCGAGAGCTTTACATCGAGCGCGACGACTTCGCCGAGGATCCCCCGAAGAAGTGGTTCCGATTGGCTCCCGGCAGGGAGGTTCGCCTTCGCTACGCGTGCATCATCAAATGTGAAAGCGTGATCAAAGACGAAAGCGGCCAGGTTGTGGAATTGCGCTGCACCTGGGACCCAAACTCGCGTGGCGGATCACCAGCAGATGGGCGCAAGATCAAGGGCACCTTGCATTGGGTGTCAGCGGCCCACGCTGTGCCCGCGGAGGTGCGGAACTATGACCGCTTGTTCACGGTGGAAAACCCCATGGACGAAGCGCTCGGGGGCGACTTTCGTAAGCATCTTAATCCCCAATCGTTAACGGTGATTGAGGGCGCCATGTCCGAACCCAGCCTGGCGGCGGCCGCGCCTGGCGCGAGGTTCCAATTCGAGCGCCTTGGCTACTACTGCGTTGACAGCCACACCGCGGGCCCAGGCGGTTTGGTGTTCAACCGCACCATTACTTTGAAAGACTCGTGGTCGAAGATCTCGAATAAAGACACAGACTAAGCGCGCACGCGGGCCAATGAGGCCGGGGTGTCACAAAACCAACGGTACCGCCTAGATATACCGTGTGGTAGCTTGTGGGCCATGTCGACCCCCGGCATTCCAAAGGTGGGTGCAAAACCCGCTTCGGCCCGTTCTGGTGGTCCAGGACCATCGCTTCCTCCGCCGCGTCCCACGCCGCCTCCACCGCCCCCAGCGGCGACGAGGCCCATGGCGTCGCAGCAAAAATGGACACCTTCAGCCGCGCCCGGATACACCCCGCCGCGTTTGCAAACGCCGACGCGTCCACCAGCGCCTCCCCACAGGTCGGCGCCACCCCCGCCCACCAACTTGGGCCCGGTGGAACGTGCGCCTTGGGACGACCTCAACATCTCGATGGCAACGCCGCCACCCGTGGCTGTGTCCCCGCCATCGATGGCCCCGGCCGCTTACGATTACGGCCAACCGCCTCAGCCGGCGTATGAGCAAGCAGACTTCGAGCAAGCCCCCTTCGAGCAAGCCCCCCAGCAAGCGCCGTTCGAACAGGCGCCGGCGTTGGGTGGTTACCAACAACCCTACTCTGCCCCGCAACAAGTGGGGTGGGCGCCTCCTCCGCCCACCAGCTGGGGCAACCACGCGCCCGACAGCTTGCTCGGGCGCACGGCCGCAAAAACGAAAAAGCGCGGCGGCGTAGATCCCTACGAGACCGAAACGTTGCCCATTGCGAAGCTGCGCGCCATCCGTCGCCGCGGTCGCATCGGTTGGTTGATGGCCGTGTTGGGGTTTTCGGCCTTGGCCGCGGGCATCTCCTTGGGCCTTGAAGAGCGTCAGCGCTTGCTCGACGCCACCGCGCACGAGCGCGAACTCGCTTCGCAAGCCCAACAAGCGGTGGCCGCTGCGGAGCAACGGGCGAAGGCGGCCGAAGGTGATTTAACGGGTCTGAAGGCCGAGGTGGCCGCCAACGAGACCACCTCCTCTGAAGACCAAAAACTGATTGCCAACTTGAAGGGTCAGCTGTCTGACAAAGAAGGCGACATCGAAACCGCTGGGCGCGAGGTGTCTTTGAGCCTTGTTGACGATGTGATGTTCGACAAAGGGCGCGCTGAGCTTTCTTTGGTGGGCTACCGCGTGTTGGCCCGCGTGGGCAAGGTTCTCAAAGAGGTTGAAGACAAACAAATCACGATCGGCGCCCACACCGACGATCGCCCGTTGAAACGCGGCGACTTCGCCACCAATTGGGAGTTGTCAGCAGCCCGTGCCGTAAGCGTTGTTCGCTATTTGGTGGAAGAGGTGGGGATGGCACCGGAGAAAGTGTCCGCGGCGGCGTTCTCGCAGTATCGACCACGCAGCAAGAACGCCGCACGCAATCGCCGCATCGAAGTGAGGCTTACGCCGGTTGTGAAAAGCTCTTAGAACATCTTCGCGTTGATCAGCATATGCACCCATATGCTGGCGAAGTAGCCCAAGGCAATGACGGGCGTCCACATCAGATGTTTGAAGAACGTGTAGTTGTGCTTCGATTGCCCCATCAGCGCCACACCAGCGGCTGAGCCCACTGACAGCAAGCTGCCGCCCACGCCAGCGGTCAAGGTGATCATCAGCCATTGGCCGTCAGACATTGCAGGGTTCATCTGCAGCACAGCCGCCATAATGGGAATGTTGTCGATGACCGCTGACATGACACCCAGGGTCACGTTGGCCATCGTGGGGCTCCACCCTTCGTAAAGCGTGTGCGACACCATGGACAGGTAGCCCACGAAGCCCAAGCCAGCCACGCACAAGATCACTCCGTAGAAAAACAGCAGTGTGTCCCACTCGGCGCGCTCGATGAATCGGAAGGTGTCGAAAGCCACCACGTCGCCCAGCTGAGAGTTTTTGTCTCCGCGGCTGTTGCGTGACCGCTTGCCTGACACCTCAAGGTAGTAGCCAAACACCTGCAGCATACCCAAACCCGTCACCATGCCCAAGAAGGGGGGAATGCCCAGGACGCTGTGGAACGTGACCGCGGTGGCGATGGTCAACAAGAACAAGCCCAACACTTGCCAGGCGCCCGGCTTGAGCATCACTTCATCCGCATCGGCCTCTGGCACACCTTTGGGCACCGCCAAGCCCATCGCGACGGCGGGCAGCACATAGTTCACCACGGAAGGCACGAACAGGTTAAAGAACTCGCCGAAAGCCAAGACACCCTTTTGCCACACCATCAACGTGGTGATGTCGCCAAACGGGCTGAAGGCGCCGCCTGCGTTGGCTGCGACCACGATGTTGATGCAACCAATTTGGATGAAGCGCTGGTTGCCCCGCCCCACGGAACACACCACGGCCCCCAGCACCAAAGCGGTTGTTAGGTTATCGAAGATCGCCGACATGAAGAACGCGGCAACGCCTGTGATCCAAAACAGCTTGCGGTAGGAATACCGTCGGCGGATCAAATTCACGCGAAGGGCATCGAAGATCCCTCGGTCGGTCATGGCGTTGATGTAGGCCATGGCGGTAAGCAAGAACAGCAGGATCTCGCTGTACTCAAGCACCGCATGGCGAACTGATTGCTCAACGAGCTCGGCGTGTTCGGTGCCGCGGTTGACGAACGCCAACATGGCCCAGATGAATCCGGCAGCCAAAATCACAGGCCCCGACTTTTTAAGCTTGGTGAACTCCTCCGCCATTACCAGTGCGTAAGCGATCACGAAGCACGCCAGGGCCACGTAGCCGGCCCAGTGGCGGGTTAAATCAAGCCCCCCCGCTGAGGCCAGGGAGACAAGACTGGAACCGGACATTGCACTGCTGAGTAGTTGGCTCATTAAATTTGACCTGGGCAGACCGCGCTCTAGTGAGGGATGAGCGCGCGAGTATAGGGAATCGGCGGGGCATTGAAAGCGCTGAACGGGCAATTTGTAAGACATGCGGCCACCTAAAGGTCACCCGATCCCCTAACGCCACCTCCGAGGCAGCCCGCGGCGCCTAGCCGCCAATGTTGTAAGGCAATTCGCGCATTTTTGCCTGCCGTGGAAGAGGCTAGGCGATTGCCGCGCGCAAGCGTCGCGACTCACGACGCGATGCGCTGTGCTTTAATTTCGCGGGGCACACGGTCCCAGAATGGACGGGCGCCGCTCAAACCGCTAAGATTTCAGCCGCGCACGGGTTCCTCGTCCTTAGAGTCGCTTTGCTTTTTCGCCTTGGTCAGCCGAGGACGTCAAATGGAATGTGAGTTGGGGGCGGGTTGTCCCGAATGCTTTTGCTGGATTCGCTGGTGAGAGCAGGCGTTAAGAGACAAGAGCCCGCAAGGGTAAGAGACGAGGACGAGTATTATGGGAAACAAGTTGTTTGTTGGAAATCTGTCGTTTGATGTTGGTGAGGATGAGCTTCGCGAAGTGTTTGCTGAATGTGGCGACGTTCGCTCAGTGGCAGTCCCCCTCGACCGGTATACCAACAACCCGCGCGGGTTTGCTTTCGTGGAGATGGGTTCCGATGGTGACTGCGCCAATGCGATCCAAAACCTGAACGGTCGTGACCTTCGCGGTCGCACCCTGCGCGTCAGCGAAGCGCTTGAGCGCAGTGGCGGCGGTGGCGGCGGTGGCGGTGGCGGCGGCGGTCGTGGTGGTGGCGGCGGCGGTCGCAGTGGCGGTGGCGGCGGTGGCGGCGGTGGTCGCGATCGCGACCGTGGCGGCGGCGGCGGCGGGTATGACCGCGGCGGCGGCGGTGGCGGCGGCGGACGCTGGTAAGCTCTCGTCCTTACAGACGTAACAAAGCACTCGAATGGCCCAGCCGAAATGCTTGGGCCATTTTTCTTAGAAAGCGCCTGCCAGTCCCAAAGTGCCTCCGTGGCCATGTGCACTGGGTGCGATTGTGGGCACCATGCTGAATTGCGATTCGTCGCGCGGGCGACGGGGATCGTCAGGCTCCATATCGCGGGTGAGGTAAGCGGCCGCCAACAGCCCGCCACCGAAGCCGGCCGCTATGGTGCCGAAAGCTGCGCGGGAGTTTCCGCTTGTGTCGGCAACGGCAAGGTATAGGCCACCCAACACCAAGCCACCGCACACACCGCCCAGATCAATGAAGCGCACGCGCGCAATGGAAGGGCGCATGGTGTTCCCCAACAACACGCCCCCCACCGCGCCCACGTTCAAGGCCACAGCGGACGAGAGCAGTGCCGTTTGCGTGTTGTCGGTCATTGCGGCCACACCGAAGCCCACCACAAGCGCAGACCAAAACGCCCCCGATCCCATCAGCGAAGCGCGTCCTGGGGTGGTGCCATAAAGCTGTCCCACCAAGCCGCCAGCCACCACGCCCACCGTGCTGGTCGCCCAAAGCACAGAGGCAACTTGCTTGGCACTGAGTTGATTTTCCCATCGCGCGTATTCTTGCTGCCACAGCACCCACGCAAGACCTTCCTCAAACCCAATGTAAAGCCCCGAGGTCATGGCCTGCGCGGCGCCGTAGCGAAGGCCCACGCGCTTGTCGATCTGATACACCGCGGTGGCAGAAACGCCGGCCAGGGCCAGCGTGGGCAAAATGGCCCCGGCAGCGGAATTGGGCTCGGTGAGCATGGCCAGAGCCACCCCGGAGCCTACGCCGTAGATCACGGACGAGGTGTAGAGAATCGCCAGTTCATCGGTGGTGCGTTTGCTGGGCCTCGCCCCCCCGCCCTCGTCTGTGTCCGATGAAGACGATGGCACTTGAAGGGCATAGCCTCGCTTGGACCAATACAGCGCCAGCCAAGACGCCTCCAGCGCCACGCGTTTGCGGGTGGCGTCGGGCGCTTGCTCTGCCAGCTGTGACAAAGCCGCAGCCGCAGCGATGAAAGCGCCGTCTTTCAATGCCGAGCGGGCCTTGTCGTAGCTGCGTTCCCATTGTTCGGCAGTGAGCTTGGTGGTAGGCGAGGCGGCCGCTTCCACGGATGCAGGGGCCTCAGCTTCGGCTGCCTCCGCTTGAGCATGGGCCCCGCGTGCAGGCAGCGTGAAACACATCCAAAGTCCAACCACGAGCCAGTGCGCGCGCATGTACATGCGTTTCGCTTAAGTTGGGGAAAAGGTCAAGCGGGCAACGAGCCGCCTGAGGCAGCAGCGTCAATGCCTACATCTCACCGCTAGGCACTAGCAGGCTTTTGCTGCGCAGATCGCGGTTTCTTCGCCGAACAAGGGCGAATGAAGAAGCGATGGACTTCCACGCCCAAGACACTTCAGGGCGGGCGTCATGCGCAGGGAAGGACGCGAGGCCGACAATGAAGCTCCAATACGCCAGTGTGTAGTAATTGCCAAAGGCCTGAGGACTCACAAGCAACATGGGCAGTAGAACCATCCCAACGTAGAGGGGAATTCTCTGGGGCGTTTTGAAGCGCAGGCCACTTAGAATCGCACCGACGAGGCCAGTGGCTATGGGAAGCCACCTTCGAAGGGGCATGAGCCCATGGTTCAGTCTCCAAGCGGATATCGTCAAGGCATCTTTGCGGGCTGGGCGATCAAGGTGAGTTTGAAAAGTCGCATTCCACAGCGCTCGGACATCGAGCACGATCCAAGGAAGCCACAAAATCAGGCTTCCCGCTCCAAGGGCGAAAACGTGCCGCCAGGTACTGGTGGCAAGGAGTGCTATCGGCACCAAGACGATCAAATACTGTTTTGAGGTAAAGAAAACACCTGCGACAAAGAAAGCCGCGAGAACATTGCCTCTGCTCATCAGAAGGCAAGACAGGGCTAGCAAGAAGCCGGATATTGGTTCCGAATGCCCGCTCACCAGTACGAAGCCAAGGTGAGGGACCTGCATGTAAGCGACCGCAAGGAGGGTCGCAGCGCTGCGCGGCCATCCTGAAGTGCGAGCCACTTGTCGGACAATGCCTGCCGAAAGTACGACAAGGCCGCCAAGCACGTACCGCACGTCAACAGCTATGACCTTGGCGAAATATGCGGTCAACAGGACGGGGGGAGGATAGGGAAACCCCGGTGCATCGAAGCCGTACCACGCGCGCCCCTGATAGAAGTCAGGAAAGAACGTTGCATAAGGATTCTTGCCTTCGGCCAAGACCGCCGCCGCTTTGTCAAGGTGGTGCCAGACGTCGACAAACGGTGACGGCACGAACTCGACAATCTGCCACAGGTACCACGCCGTGCCGAACGCTACGAACAAACCAAAAGGAAGCGCCCTTGCAGCACGTGGGTACAACCACGCAAGTTGTGAAAAAACTACGGACAACATCAAGACCAGCGAGAGGCGCGCGTGCAAAAACTCAATCGGCACGCCATTGGGCGTCCAGCCTTGATCCATCCAAACCGCGGCCACCACGAGGAGCAAGGGAAGCAAGCGTCGCAAGGGCATTTGAATGCGAGCACCGCCAAGCAGCGTGATCGCCACAAGCAACGCTGTTGCCACGCTACCTGCCAAAACCCACCAGACCCGCCAAGCCCCGAAACCGTAGATTCCAAAACCAGCTACGGCGACAAGCACGCAAGCGAGAACGACCAAAGCCAAGGTCCCTTGCATCAGCGGAACCAGGCTCGTTCGCGCCCACACGCCTAGCCTCTTAAGAACTCCCGTACCTAACCTTGAAGACTTTTTCATCTGGTTGGCATATGGAGTGTGTAACGACTCCCGCTGTTCAGGCGCGACGCGCCAAAGGGACGTCGTTTGGACGACGCGGGCTGACAGGTGCGGTCGGAGAGACTCGAACTCTCACAAGATTGCTCTCACCAGAACCTGAATCTGGCGCGTCTACCAATTCCGCCACGACCGCGACGGGATGCAGACCATAGGGGACACAAGCCCTTTGGTCAAGCGGGTCGCCAAGGGGAATCCACCATCGTGTCGGGGCCACTGAGATCGGGATGCAGATCCTCCCCAGGCCCACGGGCCGCACCTGCCCGCCCCGCGCGCCGCTCGGCGTGGTCTCGCTCCAAGCCCAACACCTCGAGCGCCGCCGCTTGCTCAGACAACCGCGCCAAATTGCGGTCGGCATCTCGGCGCAAATTGGTGGCCAAGCGTTCCAGCCGTTCGCGCTCGTCTTGCAAAGTCATCACGGCTTCCCGCAGGTATTCGCGCTCATGCAAGAGCTCTGCGATTCGTTGCTCCCAGGCCGCGCGCTCATCCGGCAAAGGCGGGGCGGCCCGCCCTGCAACCTCGGGCCGGGCCAACGGCACCACCCATGACTCCAATCCCTCCCACGGCCGATCGGAGCCGGGCGCGCACAAGGCCAAAATGTGGCTGGGGGCGGCGCTGGTAGGGAACAGGTCCTCGGCCACCACCACCTCGGGACTGCCGCCGCGATCAAAAGTAAACCCGGCGATGGGAACCTGACCCAGCGACTCAACAGTGGCGAAAGCCTGGGTTAGCGGCGCGGTCAATTCGCCCCGGCTATGGCCAGCTGGAGCCGCCAGCCGCCACGCCACAAAACCTTGTGGAGACAGCACCCGCTTGACCTCGGCCAACACATCGGGCTGCACGGGGGAGCCAGCGTCCAGCAGCAAGACAACGTCCATGCTGGCGTCAGGAACCCGCCATGGGGTGGCGCCCACGCTCACCACCCCGCGGGCCCGCGCGCGGCGCAAACGATCGTGGGCCGCTGGCACGCCCCGCACATCAAGCACGCGCCGACCCGCCACCAAACCCTCCAAGGGTAGGTACGCTGCCAGCCGGCAAGACTGTGATTGCAGCCACCCCTCCGGCGCCTCCCACGTGAGTGGCGCCAAACCCTGCGGTGTTTCGAGCCCCGTCACAGTCATGGCGGTTGCAGCGTACTTCGACCCAGGGGCTTGGGGGAAGAACTTCTTTTGCCGCCACATCGTGCGATGATGCGCCCGTCCATGCAGCCGCCTCTACCATCACCCTTGCCATCACCCTTGCCATCACCCTTGCCGACCTCGCCGGCGCGCTCGCCGGTGCCCTCGGGCTCGCCCGCACCCAAGCCCGCAAAAACGTCAACCCAGCGCCTCGTCCGTTTGGGCGCCTGGGCGGTGGCCGTGGCCATTTTGGTGTATCTGTTTTCGCGAATCCCGCTGCGCGACGTGGCCGCTTCGCTCGCCAACGCCGCGCCATGGACGCTGCCCGTGTTGGTTTTTATGGTGTTGGTCGTTTACGCCGCCGACACCTTTGCGGCCTGGAAGACCTTCTCGTGGTTCGCCGCCCCGCTGACCTACCGCGAAGCCCTCACCGTTCGCGGTGCCTCGTACATCTTGGCGCTGGTGAACTACGCCGTGGGCCAAGGCGCGTTTGCGTATTTTCTGCACAAAACCAAGCGCGTTCCCATCTTGCGCACAGGGGCCACCGTGCTCTTGATCATGGGCACCAACTTGCTGCTGTTGTTGTTTGCCGCCACCGCCGGATTGGCCCTGTCGGGTGACGTGCCCGACGCCGCTTCGGGCACCTTGGCCACCGCCCGCATTTTGGCCCTAGCCGGCTACGGTGGGCTTGCCGCTTATGTGGCGCTTGTGCTGGCCAAACCCAAGTTTTTGGCCCGCCGCGAAGTTTTCCAGGTGTTGTTTTCCGCAGGCCTGGCAGGCCACGGCAAAGCCCTGTTGGCGCGCCTGCCCCACATCGCCAGCTTGCTCGTGTTTGCCTACCTCTACCTTTACGCCTTTGACGTGCAAGTGCCCCCACTTCAGGCGCTTTTGTTTCTGCCGATCTCGTTCTTGGTGGCAGCCATTCCCCTTCCTGGTCAGGGCCTGGGCGCCGTGCAAGCGGTGATGGTGGCTGTGTTTGCGCCCTATGGCCCCGGCGACGGTCGCCCTGCCGAAGCGGCGGTGTTTGCCGCCAGCCTCACCGGTTGGGTGCTCGCCGTGTCCGTGCAAATGGTGATTGGTCTCGTGTGCCTGCGCAGCCAGCTGGCGCAGGTCTTAACCGCGCAGGGCAACAGCCCCCCCAGCGATTCCGGTTTGTCGCCCTGAGGATGCCATGCAACAACCTTCGCGCCGTGCCCCCGTTTCCTACAAGCAGCCACACGCCATCAACCCGGTTTCGATTTCCGTTTGCTTGATCCTGGGTGCGATGGTGTATTTGGCTTACTGCTATTGGCCTACGATACGGCTCAAATCGAACGCAAAAAGCGAAATGCAGGATGCCTTGATCCAGCTCTACCGCTTGAACCTTCGGCAGGACAAGCACACCCTGCGCAACAAGGAAACGCTTGAAAAAACTCTGCGCGCCAATTTGCTGAAGGTGGGCGTCACCGACCCAGACCTGCAGCTCCTTGTCGATATGAACCCCAAAACCGTTTCGCTTGAAACGCGGTTCGTGTCGTCGTTTGAACTTGTGGGCTTAGACAAGCGATATCCCATCAACCACCACATGCGGGTGGAAACCGACGCGGCCCGCGTGGACTGGTAGGTGGCGTTTTCCATCGTCGTGATACACTCGGGGCCACGACCGGCTGATGCCCAAGCTGATAGTAGTTGCCAACAACGAGGAACGTGAGTTCGAGCTAGGCCCAATGACCACCATTGGGCGGCATCCGGACAACACCATCCAAATTCTGGACCGCATTGTCTCCAAAGAGCATGCCCAGATCATCCGGCAGCCGGACGGACGGTTTTTGTTCCGCGACCTGGGCAGCTTGAACGGCTCGTTCTACGCCGATGAGCGGGTGGGCGAACGCATCTTCGTCGAGGGCGACGAGATTGTGATGGGCGCCACGCGGCTGGTGTACCGCGCCCAGGCCATGGCCCCCGCGCCGGCGCAACAAGTCACCATCGAGCACTCCCAGGAGACGCTGATTCGTCAAACCATACAGACGCAGCGCGAGGACCAAGAGTTTCTCCCTGAGGCGCGCATCACGGATCTGGATGTCTTGAGGCGCGACTACGAAAAGCTGCGCATGGCGCACGAACTGGGCCGTTCCATTGGCTTGGAAGTGAACCTGGACGTGCTGCTGGACAAGATCATCGCCAAAGCGTTTGATCTGCTTCCCGCCGATCGAGGCGTGATTTTGCTGTTGGAAAATGGTGTACCCACGCCGCGCATCGCCCGCACGCGTGACGGCCGCGCCGAACAGATCGCGCTTTCGTCGTCGATCATCAACGAGGTTCTGGCGAAAAAGATTGCCGTGCTGTCTTCGGATGCGTCGATGGACAGCCGGTTTTCGGGCGCCCACTCGATCATCATTCAGGGCATCAGATCCACCATGACGGTGCCGCTTTTGCACAAGGGCGAAATCTTGGGCATCATGCACCTGGATTCGCTGATCACAGCCAATGCTTTTGGTGAAAAAGACCTGCAGATCTTCAGCAGCATTGCGGGCCAAGCCGCAGTTGCGATCTCAAACACTCTGCTGGCCAAGAAGATTGAGCACGAAGCCAGCACGCGCGCGCAATTTCAACGGCTGCTTTCGCCCAACCTCGTTGAGCAGATCGTTAAAGGTCACCTTCAGCTAGAAAAGGGTGGCCAACGCAGCGAGATCACCTTGCTGTTTTCCGACATCCGCGGCTTCACCAGCATGAGCGAAAATACATCGCCCGAAGAGATCGTTCGCATGCTGAACGAATACTTCGAGATCATGGTGGATGTGATCTTCCGCCATCAGGGCACGCTGGATAAGTTCGTGGGCGACGAGGTCATTGCGCTGTTCGGTGCGCCCGTGCCCATTCCCACGGCCGAATTGTGCGCCATTGAGTGCGCGCTGGAAATGCTGAAGGTGCTCAAGGATTGGAACCGGGTGCGGGTGTCTGAAGGCTTGCCTGAGATTGAAATCGGCATCGGCATCAACACCGGGGAAGTGGTTACGGGGGCCATTGGTAGCTCCCGCGCCTTGCAGTACACGGCCATCGGCGACGCTGTCAACACCACTGCGCGGTTGTGCTCAAACGCCAAACCCGGTCAACTGCTGGTATCTGAACATACCTATCAAAAAGTCATGGATCGCGTGGCGGCCATCCGCTTGCCTCCATTGCGTGTGAAGGGGAAAGAAAAAGAGCTTGCCGTGTACAACGTGATTGGCATGCGTTCGAGTGATTGGCGACAAGAGTCCACGCGACCGCTCTAAACACAGCTCTGCAGGTGGGGCCCGAGAAAAAGGGCTGTAGAAATGCGACTTCTCTGCCGCCCCCCTCGCCCAAATGCGAGTGCTATGCGATAAGAGAAAGTCACGAACGACTCGCGGTCTTAACTATGTCCACAACGATAACGCTTGTGCTGGTGGTCACATTCGCTGTGGTCGTCAGTGGCTTGGTACGGCGCTACACCGCGCGATTGGGTTTTGTGCCTGATGCGCAATACATTGTGATCGGCGCCTTGCTGGGCCCCTGGGGCGCCGGTTTGCTGGGCGACAACACGCTGCAATCGCTGGGGCCCGTGATCTCGCTTCTGTTGGGGATGGTGGGTTTCATGCTGGGGCTCGCGCTGCGACGCCGGCTCGCCACCGCACATGCGCTCGAAGCGGGCGCCACAGCCGCCTTGTTTTCGTTGGCGGCGATGGCGGCAAGTTTCTTCGCGCTGCTGCTCTACCTTACGCGCTGGGTGCCCGGGCAGCCGCTATGGGTGGCCATTTCCTTGGCATGCGCGGCCGCGGCCACATCGCTGCCCGGCGTGGAAAGCACCTTGCAATCGGTTCGCGCCCGCGGTGTGGTCACTGAACTCGTGCGCAGCCTTTCGCTGGCGCTTTCGGTGGTGGCGGTGGCGGCCGCGGGAACCGCCTTGGCCTGGAGAAGGTCCAGCCAAGCCTCCGATCGTTTCGGGCTTTCGGGAACCACGTGGTTGGCCGCGTTGGTTGGCTTGGGCATCGCCTCGGGGCTGCTGTTCGCCATGTTTATGGGTCGTCGCAAACAGGAAAGCGACGATCGCCTGTTTTTGGCCACGGTGGGCGTGATTACCTTTGCAAGCGGGTTGGCTTTGGCAGCCGATGTGTCGCCACTGCTGATCAACATGCTTGCGGGCGTGGTTGTGTCTTTGCTGTCGAAAGACGCAGAAGCGCTGTATGCGCATCTTGAGCGCTTGGAACGCCCCGCCATTGTGCTGCTAATGATCTTTGCGGGCGTCTTATGGATGCCAATCCATTCGTGGCTATGGTTGGTGGCCCCGGCTTATCTTGCCATTCGCTTTTGCGTTCTGCGCTTGATCACAGGAGTGACGTGCTGGCTGCTGCCCGGCTTGCCGCGTGTGCCACGCGTGGGCAACGCGCTGCTGCGGCAAGGCGGATTGGCTGTGGCCATTGCCATCAACCATGATCAGGTCTCGGAGCCTGAGGGGCGCGTGGTCCTTTGCATCACCGTGATAGGCGTGGTGGTCAGCGATGTCATCGGATCCTCGGCCATTCGCCGTGTGCTGGTGGATGCCGGTGAACACCAGCGTGACGTTGTGGCTCCCATCGCGCAAGCCCCAGAGGTGGTGTCATGAGGCGGCTGCTGGTCCTCGCCACGCTCTTGGGGGTGATGATAGGGCTGAAGCTATTCTTGAATGAGATCGACCTTGAATCTGACAGTCCGTTGACTTTGGCGGCCATTGGGTTCGTGGTTTTGGCGTCGTTCACCGTGGGTGAATTGGTGGCCACACTTTCGATTCCGAAAATTACGGGATACATCCTTAGCGGTGTGGTGTTCGGGCCACAGCTGTCGAACATTCTTTCCCATCGCATCGTCAGCGACATGCGTGTGTTCAACACGTTGGCGCTGGGGCTCATCGCTCTAACGGCCGGTCTCGAGCTTGATGTGAAAGCCACCCAAAAGGTTTTTCGGACCCTGATGGTGACCGTTGCTGTCAAGGTCCCCATGCTGATGCTGTCAGTGGGCGGCGCGTTCTGGTTGATCGAAACCTACCATCCGCTTCTGGGGCTGCCGACCAAGGGTGCCGTCGTGGCCCTGGCATTGATCTTCGCCGTGTTGGCCATCGGCACCTCCCCCTCGGTGTCGCTTGCCGTGATCAACGATTCCAAGGCCAAAGGACGCATGGCGGATCTCACGCTTGCCATGGCGGTGGTCAAAGATCTGGTGGTTGTGGTTTCTTTGGCTGTGGCCATCGCCGTGGGTCGCAGTTTTGTTAGTTCAGATTCCCACTTCAACAGCGGCGCGCTTGTGCACGTGGCCAAGGAGCTGGGTGGCTCCATCTTGTTTGGTTCGGGCTTAGGATTCTTCCTGATCCTGTACGTGCGCTTTTTCGGCAAAGAGATGTTGTTGGCCTTGGTGGCATTGGTGTTGCTAACGGCAGAAGCCTCGGATGCGCTGCACCTTGAACTGCTTTTGGTGTTGATCGCCGCCGGATTTGTGGTGCGCAATTTCTCTAAGTTTGAGCACACCCTGCTCACACCGCTGACGCGCGTGTCGCTGCCGGTTTTCGTGGTGTTCTTTACCACCGCTGGAGCTGGCGTGGATTTGCAGGGCACGTTGAAACTATTGCCGTTGGCGGCGGCCATGGCGGGCGCTCGCGCCATCACCTTTTACATCGCCAGTGCCGTGGGCACGCGCGCGGGCGGTGAACGCCCCGCCGTTCGCGACAACGCGTGGCTGGCATACATTCCGCAAGCCGGTGTCACGCTGGGGTTGGTGCTGCTTACAGCGCGACAACTGCCTGAACTGTCGAACGCCATCATGAGCATGGGGCTGGCGGTGGTCTCGATCAACCTCTTGATCGGCCCCGTCACGCTAGGAATCGCCTTGCGCCGCGCAGGGGATGTGGCGCGCGCGCTTACGAAGCCACAACCGGAGCCAGCGCCCACCGCATCCGTTGCCCCTGCTGTTACCGACGCGCTCACGAGCGCAGACCCTGTCCCAAACGAAGAGCCTCAGCCCAAACCCACCCTCACGCTTCCCAACGATCCGGCGTTGGAGCTGGCCTTGGTGTCGGCGGGCGACGAGTTGAAGGCGCAGATCGAAACGTTCTGGGAGAGCACCATTGAGGAGCGCTGTGCGGCCAGCAAGCTAGGCGCCCTTCGCGCCTCATCTGACCGTGAAGGCGATGAACGTGCCTCTCAAACCATGCTGCGGCTCCTCAATGTTGAAGGGCTCACCAACGCGCAGACCCTGGCGCCTTCGCTTGATGCGCTCGAGCGCACTTTGATTGCAACCTTGGAGAGCTTCCCCGAACGCTTGCAGGTTCGCCTGACGCCCGAAAACTTCCGGGCGGCTAACGACGATTTTTTGGAAGTCAAGGCCGTGAAGCTTTTCACCAAGGCCCTGAGCATGGTACGGCTCTACCCCCGCCGCCGCAATGTTCCCATCCGGTTGACGATGCGGCTTGCATTTGAAAAGCCGATGGTCGATGCGGTTTCATTGCTAGGGGAAAGCTTGTTCTTGTACGAGCTGGGATTGACCGAGCCCTTGACCCTGTTGGCGAAAGGACTCATCGACGCCGAAGAATGTCGGCTGCGCTTGGATCGCCACGAAGCAAGATGGGCTTCGCAAACCAAAGCGCGGATCGACGACGCTTTGAACCAAGGCATGCAAACAGGCGCATTGTGGCTTGATCGGTTGGGGGGGCCGGGCCACCCGGCCTCGGAAGTGCGCTTGTCGGAAGTGCTGCCTGCGATTGAAGCGGCCCGCAAACGGCGCAATCAGAGGCTGCCGCGATGGCAACGATTGGTGGCGGCGGCCATGGATGGCCTCAAGGCCACGGCTGCGCTCGACGCTGCGGGCTCACAGTTCCGCTCTGCTGTGGAACGCCGATGTTGGGCCCCCTTGGCGTTGGTTGAGAATGAAATCGCCCCTTTGATTCAGGGGGTACTGCAGCCACTGGCCGAACTGCGCGAAGACACCAACGCACAGCTCAGTGGCAAAGTGGGCCAAACCTACACCCGTCGCTTTGAAGAGATCCTGACCAAGCGCGAGCGCAACCGACTCACTGGCCTGAAAGCAAAGTACCGCCACGCCACGCAGTTTTCCGAACTGTTGACCGATTGCTCAAAGATTGTGGAGACGGTGCCCAAGGAACTGCATCCGGCACGCGACACCACGATGTTTCGGATTGACGCCGATCTCGCTGATTTGCGCACCGACACCCTGGACTTGGCCGACGCGCTTCAAGAGGCGCTCATCGATCGCTTTGTGCCGCGTTTTGCCGAGGCGCTGGGCCCCTTGTCAGAACACATGGCCGACATTGACGAGCGTGTGGAGGCCGCGTTGGCCATCGCCGCGTTTGGCATGCGCGCGCTTGAACGCAGCGGGGACGAAGCCTCCGATGAGCTCAAGACCACGATCCCAGAGGTACTCGGGCGGGCGCACGATCAGATCCAAATCATCTTGGACGAGGTAGCGAAGTCGTTGGAGCAGGCGCGCGGCCGCCTTAATGAAGCGTCAACAGAAACGCTGTCCACCCTGGACACGCTTTTGACCTCGCAGGCAGGTGCGAAAGACAGGCTGCGCGCTTCGATGGGGCAAACGCAGCAAGCCGCGCGACGTGCGTTTATGTCCATCCTCAGCCGCGGGCAACACTGGCTGCGCATGCTGCTGTCAGCCACCATGCGGTTGGCGCGCCGAAAGAATGTTCCTGGTTGGCTGTTTGAAGCCCGCTCCGACAACATGGACCCTAGCGGCATTCGGCGCATCCTGCTTGCCAACTTCAAAGAGTCTGAAACGCTATCTTTGCCCACAAGCTGCCGCAATGGGTTTAGCCCCGATCCCATCGACGACATTCGCTTGGTGACCGCACGGCGCGGCGCTTTGGAAGATCTCATCTCGCATCTTCAAAAGGGCCGCCTAGATAGCTTCACCAATGTGTTGATCACCGGCGCGCGTGGCGCCGGACGCAGCTCGGTCATCAACATCGTGGAACTACGCCTCGCGCGGTTTCAAGTTGTTAGGCTAGACCCACGCTTTCACCATCGCAGCGAGGGATTGCTCGAGGCCATCGCTGCAGAGCTTGGTTGCGCGGATGACTTCGCCAGCATCTTGGACACCGTCAAGCGACGACGCGCGGTGGTTCTCATTGATGATTTGCAGCACTACGTGCTTCCCAATGAACAAGGGTTGGCCTCGCTGCAAAGGTTCATGGAATTGATGGTTCAGTCTTCGCCTGAAGCGCGATGGATCGTTTCGGTGGGACGCACCGCCTACAATTTGTTTCAAGAGACGTTGTCGCTCTCGCAGGTGTTTGGCCGCCAGCTGGATTTGTCGCCTTTGGGCGCCGATGACCTGCGGTTGTGCATTGAAACGCGGGCACGGCTGGCGGGGGTGAAATTGTCGTACGCCCCCGACGGCAGCCGCCGCGCTGTGGAAAAGCGCGCGCGCGATGGCTATTACCGCGCGTTGGCGCAAGCTACGCGGGGCAACCTGAGGCACGCCTTGCTCACACACCTGCGCAGCCTCAAAGCGTTGGGCGAGGATCGATTCCTGGTTCGCAGCGATACACGGGCCGCGCTGCCCTTTCTGGCTCGTCTGGGAACCGACGCCATGGCCTGCCTGGGGTTCTTCATCGCTTACGGCCCCCTATCGCTGACGGAATTGGCCTCGCTTATGTTGGTAGATGAAGTGACGGCCGCGCGTTTCGTGCTGCCTTTGCGCGATGCCAGCATCGTGCGCGCCGGGGAGCATGGACAAACCTTATTCGTTCCCCCTCACCTTGATGGCCCCTTGCAACGAGGGCTTGAGGAGCTGGGCATTCTGACCCCGGAGACCCGACCATGAGCGCCAAAAATGAAGAGTGGGGAACACAAATTGAAAACACTTTGAGGGCGCAGATCGAAGGACTGGGCGCGTTCTTCGTGCAAGGCGCCACGGCCCTCTTCGTGCTTTTGGGTTTGGCCTTGCTGCTGGTGATGTTCGCATCTCGGCTGCTGGGGCGCGGCCGCAGCCGCACGGGCATGGCACTGGGCGCACAAGCGGCGTTCGGCATGCGTTTGTTCGGGGCGTGGTTCGCGCTAAGTTTGTTAGTGCTGTTTGCCTACAGCGCCGCGCCCCTGCTGGTAACCGTATTGTTGGGCGCCCTTGTGGCTGGGGCTTTGGTGGCGGTAGGCTTCCGCTCGCGCGCTTGGTTGGGTGGCGCATGGACCATTTTGCGGGGCCACTTAAAAACCGCAAATCGCCTAACGATTGCCCAAGGCCAAGGTGTGGTGGAATCCTTCGGATTGTTTCACTTGGTGCTTCGATTGGACAACGGAGACAGGCTGCATGTGCCGATCTCCGCCCTGCACGATCAACCATTTTCCATCGCAACACCCGACAAAACGGTGGCGGTGGAACTTTCGGTGACAGTGAAAAACGAGCACGAGTTGGCGCGCTTGCGCTGGGCGGCGCATTGGTGCGGTTACCGGGACCGGCGCGCCGAGGTGCAATTTGTTCGAGACGCCCACGACCCGCTCACCGTGCACCTTCGGTTCCGGTCGTGGTCGGCGGAAGCCGCAGAGCGCGCGGCCAATTACATTCGCCGCGCGCAATCGCTACCGCTTACACCAACTTAGTCGCTGATTGGGAGTCGCATCGCGTACTCGTAAGCGCCAACTCTTTACCTGGCTATCGGGTTCCACAGTTTTTTGAAGCCCATGCCCTGAAAGTCCTTTACGTTCGCGGTCGCAAACTCAGTTACGCCCTGAGCGGTCATCGTGAGGGCACTGCGGACATCGTAAAGTCTTCGGAAGGCAAAAGCGGTGGAGCGAGCCTTCTGCCAAAGAGTGTCGTGCAGGGGTCGGCTCTCGGTGGGAAAGCCGATCAGTCGCCAACGCGGGTGCGTGCGATAAGATTGGATGACCTCGACGGCCTCATCGGAGGACAGTGGGTGTGTGAGCACGACGGGGTTGCGGAGCAGGCCGTAAAGTTCGGCGAGGATGAACTCGGAGATGGCCACCTCTTCCTCGCGCTGGATCGACGTTAGCCAGGCGTACGCAGAAGCGTGGCGGGGCGAATCTTCGTTGAAGGCGTGCAGAAGGATGTTGGTGTCGATCGAAAGCATAGGGTTACTTCCGACGCGGGCGGGCCAGGGACAGTTCGACCGTGGTTAACTGCCCTTGCTCCTTGATCTCCGCGTCGCTAAGCCCTTTCCAGCCCAGGCGACGCGGCGTTGGCGGCTGCCATTCGCGATTGGCATCGGATTCAGTCGCATAGACGCTCAGTATGTATTCGATGCCGCGCCTAGCCAGTTCGGCGAGCGAGATCTCGCGCGCTTCGCACAGCTTCTTCGCCCGGGCGAAGGTGTCATCAGGAAGCTGTATCTGGGTACGCGTCATGCCAACATTTTAACAGCACATAGCCATGCCGTCAAACTGCGTCAAGGCGTCCAGAGAATGTGGTTACGTCCCCGTCTTAACCGCTTCGGCCGTGGGGCCGTGAAGCACTTCGCCCGCGTGGGTGAGCAAAGTTCCCCGCGTAACCTCTTCGGCGGTGTCAATGTTCAGCGATGGCCCCGCTTCGCCCTTCTTTAGAATGTGCAGCACCAGCGCCTGAATGTTGCGCGCGTACAACATGCTGGCGTCCAAAGGCATGGTGGCAGGCCAGTTGGTGGTGCCCACAATCAACACTTCATGTTTCAGCACGTCTTGACCGGCTTCGGTCAATTCGCAGTTGCCCCCCTGCTCGGCCGCAAGGTCCACAATCACGGAGCCGGGACGCATCTTCTTTACGGTCTCCGCGGTCACCAAGCGAGGCGCGGGCTTGCCGGGGATCTGCGCGGTGGTGATCACCACGTCGGCGCTGGCCACGTGTTCGGCAATGATCGCCTGCTGTTTGGCCAAGAACTCTGGGCTCATTTCTTTTGCGTAGCCGCCCTGCCCTTCGCCGCTTTCTTCCATCGGCAGATCAATGAACTTGCCGCCCAGCGATTCTACCTGCTCTTTGACCGCCGGTCGTACATCGGAAACCCAGATGACGGCGCCCAAACGCTTTGCGGTCGCGATGGCCTGAAGCCCCGCCACGCCCGCGCCCATGATCACCACCTTCGCAGGCTGCACCGTGCCCGCGGCTGTCATCAGCATGGGAAAGTATTTGCCCAGCCTGGTGGCGCCCACCAGAACGGCTTTGTAGCCCGCGATGCTTGCCTGGGACGACAACGCATCCATCTTTTGCGCCCTTGTGATGCGCGGCACCAGCTCCATTGCCAAGGTGCTGATTCTTTGGTTCACCAACGCCTTGACCAGAGGCAGATTCTTGTGCGGGGTGATGAATGAAACCAAGATGGCTCCGGGCTTCATCTGGGCGACTTCATGCGGCGCGGGGCCAACAACTTTGAGAACCATGTCCGCTTGGCCCCACTCGGCCGCGGGCGCGCTGGTGAGCCTGGCCCCCGCTTCTGCATAAGCGTGGTCAAGCATATGCGACGCGCGGCCCGCGTCGGCTTGCACCACCACCTCCAAACCGGCCTTCACAAAGGCTTTTACGGTTTCGGGCGTTGCGGCCACACGGGTTTCACCAGGTTGGGTTTCTTTGGGAACGAAGACCTTGGGCATGAGGCTTCGTAAATAACACAAAACAGAGCCGCCGCACGAGGGGTGCCTTGGCATTGGCACCCCTCTGGGGCAACAAATTCGCGGCTCACACCGCGCAGAACTGTTCGTAGTCGATGAGCTCAATCTTGCTGCGATCCACACCCTCACCGCAGGTGGGGCATTTCGGATCGCGGCGCAGCTTCATCTCGCGGAACTTGCTGCCCAGGGCGTCGTACATCATCAAGCGGCCCGCCATCGATTTTCCTAGGCCCAAAATGATCTTGATCGCCTCGGTGGCTTGCAACACGCCCACCACACCCGGCAGTACGCCCACCACGCCGGCTTCCTGGCACGAGGGCGCCATGTCAGGCGGTGGCGGCTCAGGATACAAGCAGCGGTAGCAGGGGCCTTCGTCAGGAATGAAGCATGTCAGCTGGCCCTCGAACCTGTAAATCGACGCGTGAACCACCGGCTTGTTCAGTTTGAGCGCGGCGTCGTTGAGCAAGTAGCGCGTGGGGAAGTTGTCCACGCCGTCAACGATCACGTCGTAGTCTTTGAGGATGTCCAGCACGTTTTCGGAGCTCAGCCGCGTCTTGTGCTGAACCACTTTTACGTCAGGGTTCAAGGCGTTGAGCCTGCGCGCAGCCGATTCCACCTTGGGCATGCCCACTGTGTCGGTTGAGTGCAAGATCTGTCGTTGCAGATTTGAGGCATCCACCACGTCGTCGTCGATCAGGCCCAAGGTGCCCACGCCGGCAGCGGCCAAGTAAAATCCCGCAGGCGATCCCAGGCCGCCAGCACCCAAGCACAACACGCGCGACTTGAGCAGCTTGACCTGCCCCTCTTCGCCCACCTCGGGCAGCATGGTGTGGCGGGCGTAGCGAATCGCCTGATCCTGCGTCATCACATAGGGGCGATCGAAGGCCAAGCCGGCGCGCTTCCAGGCGGTAAAGCCGCCCGCCATCGACTTCACATTGGTGTAGCCCAAATCTTCAAGCGCCTTGGCGGCCAAGGCCGAGCGCGTCCCCCCCGCGCAGTAAAGCACCACTTCGCTGGTCTTTTCGGGAACCTGCTCTTCGATGCGAAGCTCAAGGAAGCCGCGAGGGATCCACTTGGCGCCAGGGATATACCCTTCTAGGTATTCGTCCTTTTCGCGTACGTCGAGCAATACGGGGCCGGCTGCGGTTTTGCCGCGGCTGGTAACCATTTCCTTCACCGAAGGAACGTCGGTTTCCCGGATCTGCGATTTGATGTCTTTGAGAAAACTCGAGAACGTAGCCATTGAGGTCGCCTTTCCTAGCTCATAGGGCCGCCAGAGGCAATCACGACCCGCGCCCAGCTAAGATGCCATCAACACCCGCGGGATTCGGGGGGCGTTGCGTCATGAGTTGCGCTTGGCCCGACCGGGGACAAACAGCTATAGTCGAGTATAGTTTCATGCGGACCCGCTTCGGCGGACCGGCATCCAACTGATTTGCATTCGACAATTGCTGCGTTATAGGAGCTCCCATGTCTGCCAGCGCTGAAACCGCCACCGTCACACCGTCCACCACTTCCTTGGACGAAACCCCTTCGTTTGTGACCCTGACCGAGGGCGCGGCCACCAAGGTTCGCGAGATTCGCACCGAAGAGAGCATCGAAGAGAGTTACGCCCTGCGCGTGAAGGTTGTGGGCGGCGGGTGTTCGGGCTTCACCTACGATTTGTATTTCGACCAGCCACAAGACGTTGACCACCACTTTGAGGTCAACGACGTGAAGGTCATTTGCGACCAAATGAGCCTGATGTACCTCATGGGCACCGAAATTGATTACGTGGAGGGCCTTCACGGCGCGGGCTTCAAATTCCAGAACCCCAACGTAAAAAGCACCTGCGGCTGCGGCAGTTCGTTCTCTGCATAACTTGCTCCCGGGGCCTGTTGTGCCGCCGCCCCGGACTTCCGGGCGCGGCGGTTTTCATTTCAAGCACATGGACATTTATCAACGACTCACGCAAGAGCTAGGCGCCCGCCGCGTGCTGCGAGACGAAGCGGCGTTGGAAACGTACGCGCGCGACGAGTCGTTGTTGGGCCACTTTCCCCCCGCCGCCGCCGTGCTGGCCGAGTCCGCCGAAGAGGTGGCGCTGGTTTTGCGCCTGGCACACGAAGCCCATGTGCCGGTCACGCCGCGTGGGGCGGGCACGGGCAAAACCGGGGGCGCACTGGCGGTGAAGGGCGGGATTGTGCTGTCCACCGAGCGCATGCGCGCCATCAAGTGCATCGATCCCGACGATTTGGTGGCCGTGGTTGAACCCGGGGTGATCACGGGTGATCTGCAAAGCGCTGTGGAGGCGCAGGGTTTGTTCTACGCGCCGGATCCCGCCAGCTTGTCGATGTGCAGCCTGGGTGGCAACGTGGCCGCCAACGCGGGTGGCCCACGGGCTTTTAAGTACGGCGTGACCCGCGATTGGGTGATCGGATTGGACGTTTGTCTGATGGGCGGCGACCGGCTTCGCTTCGGGCGGCAAACGCAAAAAGGCGTCACGGGTTACGATCTCGTGGGCACCTTCGTGGGCTCAGAAGGCACCTTTGGCGTTGCCACGGAAATCACGGTGAAGCTATTGGGAAAACCACAAGCCACAGGGCTGCTCATGGCGGTGCTACCGAACGCCGTAATCGCCGGCCGGGCCATCAACGCTTTGTTGCGGCAAGCTCGTCCGCGGGCCGTGGAGGTTTTGGACAAAGTGACTTTGGACCATGTGCGCCCCCACGCCCCTTACAAATTGCCGGTTGGCGCGGGCGCGGCGGTGTTGGTGGAACTGGATGGCGACCCAGACACGGTGGCCAACCAATTGGAACAGCAGGGCCTGCTCTTCGAATCCTTCGAGGCGCAAGATGTGCTGGTGGCGCGCGACGATCAAGATCGCGAACGCATCTGGCAAACCCGGCGCATGGCTTCGCGCTGCTTAACCGCGGCTTACAAGTTCAAGCTGTCGGAAGATGTGGTGGTGCCGTTGTCGCGGATCCCTGAGGCCTTCGAGCGCTTCTACGCAGTGGGAACAAAACATCGCCTTACGATTGCGGCGTATGGGCACGCGGGGGACGGCAATCTGCATGTGAACGTGCTGAGCGACGAAGATGCAAAAGATCCGCTGGTGCGCGCCCGCATTGACGCCGCCATCGATGACATCTTTCGCGAAACCCTTGCGATGGGCGGCACGCTTTCCGGCGAGCACGGCATTGGCATTGCGAAGTCTCGCTATATGCCGTGGGAGCAACAGCCGGAAGTGTTGGCGCTGCAGAAGCGGCTCAAGTTGGCGTTTGATCCGATGGACCTTATGAACCCCGGAAAGATTTTTCCGTAAACCGGGCCCATTAGGACGTGCCGCCGCTGCGGCGCGAAGACGGTGCCACGTTCGACCAGCGCAGCTGCTTGCGCCCCCCGCAGCAGGTGCAACATGTTACGCCACAGGTTGCACCCTGGAGCTGTCGCCCACGTCGCTTGATGCCTGTGATTCAAGGTACTTGGCGCCCCCCTGCTGCGTGACACTGAGGCGCCAAGGCGGGCCTGCCTTTTGCAGCAATGCCTGCCGCCTCCTGATTTTCCCGAAGGACCACGCGCCCATGAAGAAGTTCCAGTCATCGCGGCTCTTTGCCCTTGCCTCTGTGCTTGCCATTGCCACAGGTTGCGAGGGCCGCATCGCCGAATCGGAAAGTGGCGATGGCGCCAACCCGGCAACGCCGCCCCCGCCCGGGGACAAAGATCCCACCGACAAGCCAGACGTTGTTAAACCACCACCGCCACCGCCGTTCACGGCACAGCCGCCCGAGGCTTATCTGCCCAAGCTTAAAGATCTGCTCACCGGACTGCCGATCACATCCGCCGAGCTTGATAGAGTTAAGGCAGATCCCGCAGCGCTGCGTGACCTTCTTGAAACTTGGCGTGGACTTCCTGCCTACCGCGCGAAGCTGCAGCAGTGGCTTGGGCAAGCCTTTCAGCAAGTCCAGGTGGACCGAGATGAATTTGCCGACCAACTTGGCTTTGACCCTAGCAACGTGTTTGGGAACGATAACCGCGCCCGAATTGAAAAGCTCATCACAGAAACCTTTGCCCGCACCGCAATGGCGCTCATCGACGAGGGCCGACCGTTCACTGAGACCGTGACCACGAATAGGTTCATGCTGAACCCTCCGATGATGGCGCTGCTCGCGTTCTTGGATGCACGCCCCCTCGACGACAAGCGAAAAAAAACCCAGAACGCGTGGTTTTCGCAGAAGTATCCCAATTTTCAAATGATCGCGACCCGTGCCGGAATCAAGGGCGCTCCGCCCCCCGCCGTTGCGGCCGATGCTTATACAGAGGGCAACGCCGCTTTCATGAAATTCAAGTTCGTTCCTGGTAGTGATAGGTTGCCGTGCTCTGACACGCCCTACGTTTCCACGGGCGGCAGGGGCCTTGAAGAGGCCTTCGCGACGCTTTTCGGCCACACAACTTTTTGCGCAGGCCTTATGCAGCCCGTGTTTACCGAAGAGGATTGGAATCAATTCCGCATGGTCACCATCCGCCCCCCGGCCGAAGGTGAAAACCCCGATGTGTTCTGGAACGTAAACAAGTTTCGTCGCACGGCAGAGTTGGTCGTGGGCACGCCACGCGTTGGCTTCATGACGACGTTGGCGTTCTTTGCAAACTGGGCCACGAACGATAGCAACGTTTTCCGCGTAACTGCCAACCAAACGCTGATTACCGCATTGGGGCTCAGCTTTCAGCCGGAAGGCCCGGGCATTCCCATCGACGACTCAAACTTAGAAGGAGAGCACGCGGCCAAAGGAACAGTCTGTTATGGCTGCCACGTTACCTTAGATCCCATGCGCGACTTTTTTCGCCACGATTACACGCTTTACTATGCCAAACGTTTCGATCAGCTGGATCCCACCAAGAACATCCCTGCAACCGGGACCTTTTCCGCCGACGATAGCATGCCGATCCAGGGTCAAGGCATCACAGCCTTGGCGCAAGCGTTGGCGCAGCACCCGCGTTTCGCTTTTGCTTGGGCGCTAAAGCTTTGTCAATACGCCAATGCCGGCGTTTGTGAGCCAGACGATCCCGAGCTGCTTCGTGTGGCGACCGTCTTCAAAGCCAGCGGCCATAACTTTAGCACCCTAGTCCGCGAACTGTTTTCCTCTCCCATCACGACATTCGCCGCCCGTACGTTGACCGGAGAAAAGCATGACGCCATCGTTGCGTTGGCTCGCAGGGAAATTTTCTGTGACCGGTTAGGCGTACGCCTGGGCTTGACTGACGTCTGCAATCTGGAAGGCAAAAAGTCGATCGGCCCCAATCTTAGTACCTTGGCGCTAGGCCTACCTGATGCGGGATACGCGCGTGGTGAGGTCACCGCGGTTATGCCACGCGAGCCCAACATGTTTTTTGTGGCGGCGGTCGAGGCGATCTGCACGAAACTATCAGTAGACATCGTTGCTGGCGGGCGCAACACCTTGTGGGCGGACACTGAAACGGAGCGTGCCATCAACGACTTTGCTGACAAGCTCATGGGTCTTCCGGACAACGATTCACTGCGGCCGGGCATCATCGACGTGTTGAAGCGGCACCACCAAGCCGCGCTAGAGACGGGGGCCAGCGCCCGCGATGCCCTGCGCTCAACATTCATCGTTGCGTGCCAATCACCACTTTCGCTTTCTCTCGGCCTCTAAGGAGTCAGTCGCCATGATCAATAGCAGACTCACCACCAGACTCACCACCAGACGAAACGCTTTGGCGAACATTCTTTTTGGCACCAGCGGTCTTGGTCTACGCGCCCTTGCCACAGGATTGCCCACCGCATTTCTCGCCCGTCCTTTGACCGCGCAGGCCGAAGAGCTGATGTGCACGGCCGACAAAGCAAGGGCGCAATTTCTTATCCTAAGCACCTCAGGCGCTGGCGATCCGTTCAACGCCAACGCGCCCGGCATGTATGGCCTGACCGGTCCCGCGCACGCCGCGAGTCCCGTCATGCAGAAGACGGAGCTGTCGCTTGGCCCGGTTCGCACCTCGGCTGCGAAGGTGTTTTCCACTTTGCCGCAATGGGCGCTTGATCGAGCCACCTTCATTCACCACTCCACCTTGACCAACAACCATGCAGACCACGACAAGGTTCTGCGTCTCATGGGCGCCGCCTCCCGTGGTGAAATGGTTCCCTCGCTGTGTGCCAAAGCCCTTTACACGTGTCTAGGCACCGTCCAACCGGAACCGGTTTCCATCGGCGCCGGCAACAACTTTTCTTACGAGGGCCGTGCGCTACCAGATTTAAAGCCACGGGCGCTCAAGGACTTGCTTGCGACCGATGACAGCGTGCTCACCAAACTAGAGAGCTTGCGCGACAAATCCGTCGATGAGATGTCGGCTTTGCTAAAGACCCGAGGCACCATGGCGCAACAGCGCCATATGGATTCTTTGGTCACGTCGCGCCGCCAAGCCCGGTCGCTATCAGATGATTTGTTGCAACTGCTGGCCAGCATCGATAGCGATGGCCCTAGTGGTCAGGTCACGGCCGCCTTGGCGCTGATCCGAATGAAAGTTTCACCTGTGATGTACGTGCGATTTTCATTTGGCGGGGACAACCACGAGGACCCAGATCTAGGCAAAGAAGTTGCGAGCCACGTTGACAGCTTGGGACACATCGCCACGCTGCTCGAAGCCCTCAAAACAAGTGGGCTTCAGGATCAGGTCACCTTTGGTGTTCAAAATGTCTTTGGGCGCACGCTGGCGAAAAAAGGTGTACGCGGCCGCGACCACTACGGCGCCCACCAGGTAACCATGTTAATCGGCAACAATGTTCGCCCCGGTGTCGTAGGCGGTTTGGTTCCCAACAAGCTAGGAACCGATTTCATCGCTGGTGCCTTCGACGCCACCACCGGCGCCCTGAGCGATGCGGGCGACGTTGCGCCTGACGCTTCGCTGGGTGCCGTTGGCAAGACGATGGGCTCGGCCTTGGGCGTCAACGGCGCCTACCTTGACGAAAAGATCAACCGCGGCGCCATCATCAAGGCGGCCCTGAAGAGCTGATCAGCCCATCCGCGCAGCCACCTGTCACACAACCGTCACACAAAGTAAGTCCGAAGAGGCGACGCAGCCGCGGAAAGGAATCACCGTTTTGTAACCTTTCTCGCGAAGTTTTAGCCCTAAGATTGGCCGCGAGTGCAGACGCCGCCAGACTCGGGTGAGGTGCCAAAAGAACGACCCTTTGCTCCGCTGTGGTTGGCGAGCATCGTGGTCATCGTAATGGCGTTGTGGTGCGGCTGGTTGTTTCACAAACTGCACGAGGTCCGGCTTCAGTGGCGTCAAAACATAGACCTTGTAGCGGCGGTCGATGAACTTGAAGGTGATTTGCAGAAAATGGGTATCGGCGCAACGGCCGTGCCAACCAGCGCGGCGCGTACCATCGCTCATCGCTTGATCGCTGTGTCGCAACTTGTGCTCGAAGCCGCGAGCGACGTCCCGCAGGCCGTGGCCCTGGCGCAACAGCTTGAGCGCCTAAGTCACGAGACCACAGCCAGCCCGCCTCTGTTGAATGCAGCCACCAGCGATTTTCGGAACGCACTGCACCCGGCGCTGGCGCCTGTGGGGCAGCTAGGGCAAATCCTACGTGGGCGAGACGATGAAATCGCCGCCCGCCTGGAGGTGCGCTCTCGCTCGCTCTACTTGTTAGGCATGATAGCCCTCGGATCAGCGGTAGCGAATCTATTTTTGCTGGCGTCTTGGCAACGAAAGCAGACGCGAAGTCTCAGGCACCTGAAGCTGCGCCGGGAATCCGACGCCGCACGCAGACGGGCGGACGCAAGCTTTCGTGCCTTGATCCAATCCATGCCGGACGTTGTTCTGATCAGCCAAGCGGGCAAAGTGATCTACGCAAACGCCGCTGCAAGTACGAAGCTGGGTCTTGGGCGTGACGAACTCGTGGGCGTGCCGGAAACGCGCTTGTTTGAAAACTCCCCCGCAAATTCGCGATCCAGCGGGCCCGCGGAAGTCATGCTCAAAGAGATCTGGTTGCTGAACAAGGACGGCCAAAAGATCCCCGCGGAGTCTTTCACACTTGCACTCGACTTCGACGGCAAGGCCAGCCAAGTCATTATCGCGCGCGATTCGACCGAGCGAAGGCGAATCCAAAGCATGCTGATGATGGCCGAACGAATGGCCTCCGTGGGCACATTGGCGGCGGGCGTGGGCCATGAGATCAACAACCCTTTGGCCTTCGTCACCAGCAATCTGGATCTTTTGGCTGCCTCGGTGCAACGCCTATCGCGGGGCGAAACGCTGCCCAAGCCAGAGCTCTTGGAACTCAAGGAGATGGTTGTTGATTCTCAAGAGGGCGCCGAACGAATCCGCAGAATTGTGGCTGACCTGCGTCTCTTCTCGCGCGTAGACAACGACGAAATTCAAGTTGTCGACTTGGCGCGCGTGGTGCAGCTTGCCGTTCGCATGGCCTCAGTCGAAATTCGTCATCGGGCCGTTGTGAAGGTGCACCTCGAAGCGCTTCCCCCGGTGCGCGGCAATGAAGGCCGGCTGGGGCAAGTGTTTCTCAACCTCCTGGTGAACGCGGCTCACGCCATTCAGGAGGGAGCCGCGTTAGAGAATGTCATTCGGATCACGGGCAGGCGTGAGGGCGAGTTTGTGCAAGTGCAGGTTTGCGACACGGGCATGGGCATCCCAGAAGCCAACCTGGCAAGGATCTTCCAGCCTTTCTTCACGACAAAACCGCCCGGTCAGGGCACCGGGTTGGGCTTGGCGTTTTGCCACGCGATCTTGTCCGAGATGGGTGGGCGAATAGAGGTGGAGAGCCAACCTGGACACGGTTCCACTTTCCGCGTGTTGTTGCCGTTGGCGAAGGGCTCGGCGGTAAGACCCAGCGCCACAATCCCGCCCCCCAGAAGCGGCCCACGTGCACGGATCTTGGTGGTGGACGATGAAACGCTGGTGGGAACCGCTCTGCGACGTCTGCTGGAGCCGATGCATGCCACCAAGGTTGTAACAAGCGCGCGGGACGCTTTACAGTTGTTGGGGGCCGAGACCTTCGATGTCATCCTCTCAGATCTCATGATGCCGGAGATGACGGGGGTTGATTTTTACGAAGCGTTGGCGCGCAACCATCCGCAGTATTTGCCAAGGTTGATCTTCATGACGGGCGGTGCCTTCACGCCCTCGACGCAAGCCTTTTTGTCCAGGGTCCCCAATCCACAGCTCGCCAAACCTCTTGATCGGGCGTCGCTGTATGAGGCGATCGACAATGCCTGCCAGGCCCGCAACCTATCGAGTATGGACTTGTCACTCCTGCAGGAGATCTCTCAAGGGCAGCCCAACAAGCGAAACGCGCCCAGCCAGTGACGAACCTGTTCGGTTTCGCTGGAAGCGTCCAAGTATTTGGGCATAAGACTCTTTCGGGAACGGCACGTAGCCAACGGCATCAACTGCGTTTTCGGCAATCTCGAACCACAATTGCACAAAGCGACGAACCTCTGGTCGCACCGCCGCTTGGCTCGAAACGTAAAGAAAGATCGGACGTGACAGGGGTTGGTATCTGCCCAGACGAATGCTTTCTTGTGAGGGCAAAACCGGTGGTGATGTCTCGCTACCAAATTCGCCAATGGCCAATGGTTTAAGTGAGGCTTGGTTGTCACGGTAGTAGGCCAGACCAAAGAAACCCAGGGCGAGTTCGTCGTTGGCCACAGCTTGAACGATGACGTTGTCATCCTCTGACGCCGAGTAGTCGGTACGCGACACCCGCGCTTCACCAACGATGGCTTCACTAAAGTAGTCGAAGGTGCCTGACTTTCGGCCTGCGCCATAAAGATGCAAGGGGCGGTCGGGCCATCCGGGCTGCACGTCGCTCCACTTGTTGACCCGTCCCTGCGCAGACGGTTCCCAGATCTTGCGAAGCTGCTGCACCGAAATGTGTTCAGCCCATGTGTTGGCGGGGTTGACGGCAACCACGATGCCATCGAATGCGGTGGGCAACTCAATAAACGCCACGCCATGTTGCGCGCACGACGCACTCTCTTCTTTCGTGATCAAGCGGGAGGCAGTGGCAATGTCTATCTTGGCGTCACACAATCGCGCGAGACCGCCCCCTGTTCCCGAGATGCCAACGGACACATCTATTTTGGGATCGCGACGACGAAATTCGGACACCACCACATCGGCAATGAGGAAGACCGTGCTTGACCCGTCTAGCGTGATGCTCTTTGGGCCTGTTTTGGGTTCAACGCTGCGGCAGCCGCCATTTTCGCACCCAAGTGCCGAGGCCAAGACAAGCCACGACGCCAGGGGCAATAGACGACCGTAGCTGCGAGTTCCCACGCGCCCAAAATTAGTCCTCCCAAGCCCGCGCGCCAGCCCTTAGACAGCTCATGGGCAGGTTGTTGCCGTGCCGTCACAATGCAAGGGCG
>JBBSJE010000002.1:0-78431 GCA_038257535.1 Polyangia bacterium | reverse complement strand
TGGCCTGACATACATTGCCAAACACGAAACCCGCGGGCGGCTTTTGCGTTTGTGGCCCGTGTTGCTGTTTGTCCCTGCCGTGGGGTTTTGTCTTTCGCGGCCCTGGCCGGTGATGCTGTTGGGCGCGCTTTACGCAGGCCACACGCTTTGGGCCGGGGTGATGCCGGCGTTAGGTTGGAATCGCGACAGGAAGCCCAATCCCGGACAAGCCGTGCCATCGCTGATTGCTGGCATTGCGCTGTTGGATGCGGTGTGGGTGATGGGCAGCGGCAGCGCGCTTGGCGCCGGCCTCTGTGTGTTGGCGTTTGCGCTCACCCGGTTTTGGCAGCGCCACGTGCCCGGCACTTGAGCTTACGAAAACAGATGCGAGAGCAACAGGTCCTTGACCATGCGCGCGTCCACCGCGGTGCCTGATCCCAAGGTATCGGGGCGGTTGGTGATGAACAAAGGCCCTTCTTCGGCCTTGTCTGTGATGCGGCCGTGCGAGCCTTTCACCAACGAGGGATCCAAGGGGATAACATTCAACAGACTGCGGAACCCCAGTTTGCGTTTCAGCAGGGTCATCCCAATCTTGGCTTTTGCCGCCGGAAGTTTTGGATCCAAAAACAACTCGACCGGGTCGTAACCGGGCTTGCGGTGAATGTCCACGGTGCGGGCGTAATCAGGCGCGCGCGCGTCATCCAACCAAAAGTAATATTGAAACCAGCGATCGGCGCGGCTCACGGCCACGATCTCGCCCGAGCGTTCGTGATCTAAGCCGTGTGCCCGCAACGCATCGCCTGTCCACACCTGCTCCACACCATCAAGCCCCCGGACAAGCGCAGCCACTTCTTCAATGCGCTCGGTCCGGCGCACGTAAATGTGCGCCACTTGATGATCAACCACAGCAAACGCTTCAGAGGCGCCCGGATCAAGCTGCTCGCCCATGATCTCCTGGCGCACGGCCAGCAGGCCCGCCTTGCGCAACGCTTGGTTAATCATCACCGCACCCGAAACTTCGGTGATGCCGTACTCCGACAACACCACGACCGCTTTTCCTTCGCGCTCGGCTTGTTCTATGAGCCGACCCGCCACCGCATCGACTTGGGCCACGGCCTGTGGAATGTTGGGATGATGGGGACCCAGCCGCTGCAAGTCGTAATCTAGATGCGGCAAGTAAACCAACGTCAAAGTGGGGTTGCGCGTGGCTTGAATGAGCTCCGCTGATCGCGCGATCCATTCCGTGCTGGAGATGTCCGTTGCGGGTCCCCAGAACTTGAACAAGGGAAACACGCCCAGCTTTTCAGTGAGTTCGTCACGCAAGCCATCTGGGCAGGTATAAACATCGGGCAGCTTGCGCCCGTCAGCGGGGTACTGCGGCCGCGGTGTCACCGAAACATCGGCCGAGCTGTACATGTTGTGCCACCAGAACAGCTTGGCGCAGGTGAACGCGGGATCTCGGCGTTTGGCGATGTCCCAAAGCTTCGGCCCATGCACCAACCGGTTCGATTGCCGCCAAAACGACACTTCGGCCAGATCTCGAAAATACCACCCATTGCCCACGATGCCGTGACGTCGGGGCAACTCGCCCGTCACAAACGTTGATTGCACCGCGCAGGTCACGGCCGGCGTGATGGTGTGAATGTCGCGCGCCCGCCCCCGAGATGCGAAGGCCGCCAAATGCGGGGCGTGGGGCAACAAGGCCCGGGTCAACCCCACCACATTCAAAACCAATGTTGGCTGCATACGCGAGGCCTTAAGATTCGCCCTGGTCAACGCGCGGGGTTTGCCCACGCAAAACCGAGTTGCCTTCCCACAAATCACGCTGATCCACTGTCAACGAAGAAGCCACGTCTTGCAGATCCAAGCGACCACTTTGAGCAAAAAATCTCGCGGGATTTTCCCACAAAACCTTCGCGATGATCTCTTCAGCAAATCCCGCGGCTTTCATGCCGGCGGCGGTTTTGGGAACCTTCAACGGATCGCTCACGCCCCAATCGGCCGCGCTGTTCACGATGATTTTGTCCGGGCCGTACTGTTTCACCAACGACACCATGCGGGCTTCGTCCATCTTTGTGTTGGGGTACACGGAGTGCCCCGCCCAGCATCCTGATTCCAAAACCATGGGCAAAGTCTCTTCGTTGTTGTGATCCACCAACGTCAATTCAGGTGGAAACTTGAGCTCTTTGACCAATTCCAAAGTGCGCTCGGTGCCGCGCTTTTTGTCCCGGTGGGGCGTGTGAATCAGTATGGGCAGCTCGTACTGTCGGGCCACCTCGATTTGGGTCTTGAAATAGTGGTGCTCAACCTCGTTCTGCTCGTCGTAGCCAATCTCGCCCACAGCCACCACGCCATCTTTTTCCAGATACCGATGCAGAAGATCCACAACGCCCTGGGCCACCCGCGGCTCATTCGCCTCTTTGGGATTTAACGCCAAAGTGCAAAAGTGGCGAATGCCAAACTGCGACGCCCGAAACCGCTCCCATCCCAGAAGCGACAAGAAATAGTCCTCAAAGGTGCCCACATGCGTGCGGGGCTGCCCCACCCAAAATGCTGGCTCCACGATCGCGGCAATGCCCGACTTGGCCATGGCCTCGTAGTCGTCGGTGGTCCGGGAGGTCATATGAATGTGAGGATCAAACATCTTCATGAGGAAAAACTTTCTGCTTCTAACATGGCCAAGTCTTCGGATATGGGTCGTCCCGCCGCGCGGCGCTCATTGCCATAATCGCGAGCGATCCGCACCAGATCAGCGTTCATACGCGGCTTGAGGCCCAGCACGGTTCGCAAGGGCACGTCGTTGAACAGCGCCTTCATCACCAGCTGGTTGAGCGCCGGATCGGAAAAGTGCGTCGCGGGGTAAAGGTTGTGCGAGGCCAACGCCTCGAAGATTGACAACGCGTTCGCGCGCGCGCCTTCCGCAGCGATGGCTACAAAACATTGAGGCTCAGGCAAATGGGGCAAGGCACGCAAGACCGCCTGCTTTTCGCCCAAATCACCTGTTCGGTAGGCCTCCTCAATCACCGCGGCGAGATCCTCCTGTGGAACCCGCCCCGGCAGCGAGAGCAACAGCGCCACCCGCCCCAACTCCGCCCAGGGCCGCCCCTGCGCAAACAAACCGGCCGATTCCAAAATTTGCGCGCCATCTGCGGGCATCAGCACGGTCCCGCTGCCAAAACGCCGTCCAGATCCCGATAGCGCAGCCAGGAAACCGGTTTTGTCGAAGGCACCTTGCGTGTGTTTTTCCCACCAGGGCGCAAGCGGTTCGCCCAGGCGCTGCCGTGCCCACGCGGCCAGCGATGGTTGCCAAGAAGTCACATGCGCATCTTACCCGACGCCCGAGATTTCGGCGCTGCCCCAATATGGCTGTGCCACCAACAGCCCCCATCCAATGTAAAAAGCGCCGGCTCGTACGCCACGGTACGGGCCGGCGCTGGGCTTAGGGGCTTTAAGCCGCGTTGATCTTTTGCATCGCCTTGCGCATTTTGCCCAAGGCCTGCTCCTGCAGCTGGCGAACCCGTTCCCGCGACAGGTGATACTCGTCGCCAATCTCCTTCAGCGTCCGCTCTTTGTCGTTGGATAGGCCAAAGCGTTTTCGCAGGATGTCGGCTTCGATTGGTTTAAGTGACTGCAGCAGCTTCAGCATCTCGTTGTGCGTTTCACCCAAGATGATCTGATCCGGCGCGTTGGGACCATCCTCGTCCGACACCAGGATGTCAATGAGCTTGCGCCCGTCTTCATCTGAGATGGGACGATCCAAGGACACCGGTGTCTCACTCAAGAAACCCCGCATTTTTTCGAGCTTGTCGGCCTCAATCCCCGTGGCTTCCGCCAACTCTTCGTTGGTGGCCGGGCGTTCGAGTTTGCTTTGCAGCTCGCGCTCGCTCTTGGCGATTCGGTGGTAGGCGTCAATCATATGCACCGGCAACCGAACCGCCCTCCCCTTGTCAGCCAAGGCACGGCTGATCGCGTGCCGAATCCACCAACTGGCATAAGTGGAGAACCTGAAGCCCCGACGATAGTCGTACCGCTCCACGGCCTTCATCAGCCCGATGTTGCCTTCTTGAATCAAGTCGGCCAGTGGCAACCGACCGTGGTTAAACCTGCGGGCAATGGAAACCACCAGCCGCAAGTTCGCCCGCACGAACCCGTTCTTTGCCGATTTGATGGCCACAGTTTTCGCGACGACCATGTTCGCGAAGTCGCGGAAGGCGGGAAGGCTGGCATCGAAGCCCCGAGCCGAATCGCCGGCCACACCGCGGCTCGCGCGACGCACCTCGGCCGTGGCGGCATCAACAAACAAGCGGTCGATGTCCACGTCTCGTAGCTTCGTGGACAACTCGTCCACCAAGCCATCGAACTTCTTGCGCGCCGCCGGTTTGGCTTTGGGGCCCAACTTCGCAAGTTGCGCACGATATTCCTCGAACAGCGGATAGGGCTTGCCCATCGTTCGTTCCACCACCGACGCCACATGCGTGGCCCCAGGCAGGTAGGAAAGCAGCATGGTCCACAGCTCGACTTCCAGCGATTCGATCTCGCGCGCCGACTCGAACTCCTGTTCCGGACGCAGCACGTCCAGTTCAGCCATGTTCTTGAAGTACATGGCCAAGAAGCTTTGAGCTTCTTCGTCCTTGGCCACTTTGCGCGGCGCCACTTCATCCGCGTCTACGCGCAGATCCTCTTCGATCGCAGGCGCGGCCTCGTCAAAATCCGCTTCCGGCGCGAAGTCTTCAGTTTCAGGAGCCGCGTCAACATCTGCCCCCTCTGCGAGCAATTCCACCTCATCCTCGGCCTCCACGGCCGCATCAGGCGCGGCATCTTGCAGCGCGGCGACCGGACGAATCTCCGGTTCCTCTGCCTTGGCCTTAGACTTGGAGCTTTTCCGCGCAGACGCGTGGCGTCCTGAGCGGGCCACAGGGGCGGCCTTGGTCCTAGACTTTGCCTTGGCACTCTTGTTGGTGTTGATGGTTACACTCGCCATGGTGACGACCTTTCGCTAAGCGGCGGCTTTTCAGCCCGTCCTAGATATACGCGCGCCGACCTCCGAATATTCCCGCGCTCCCCGTTTGTTTCATTGGACCTTGCAGGTCCTATAGGGTAGATGCTCAGGGGATCTCATCGGTCGCACTTGTTTGCGAGTTGAGACACCGTAAGCAAGCAAACGTGGAATTTTGATTCCGATGCTTCGTAAGCGGGCGTATGCCTTGTCTGCAGGCAGACCTTCTTAGGCCTTTAAGTTCCGGCAGTTACAAGGGCTTTTCGCAGAGCACAAACAGATTGCGAGAGGTGGCGCCAAAGAAGTTGCCACGGGTCGCCAAACTGCCTGAAACCTCGGTGACCCGGAACCCGGCCTGGCGAAGAAGCCGGCCTAGCTCGTGCAAACTGTATGCGCGGATCGAGATGTCCTGCTCAATCTGGCGGCCGTCTTGAAAGACAATCGAGCGACGAACCGACACGCGACTCGTGTGGAAGTTGAAATCAACCTCTTCCAACACCACGCAGCCGTCCCCCTCCCACCACACGCGTGTTGGCAAATCCCCAACAATGTAGTCGCGGTTGATGGCGTCAATGAGGAACCGGCCCCCCGGCTTGAGCGCGCGAAAGATGCCAGACGCCACCTTCAGATTGGTTTCTTCGTCAATGAACCCAAACGACGTCATCATGCAACAAGCGCCGTCGAACTGACTGTCGAACGACATCTCGCGCATATCCGCATGAACAAAATTGACCGACAGCGATCGCCGCTGCGATTCATCGGCAGCCCGGATCAGCAACGGCAGGGACAAGTCAATGCCCGTAACCCGCAGGCTCCGTTGCGCAAGCTCTATGGAATGCCGGCCATACCCGCACGCCACATCCAATATTTCGCCACCCTCAGGGGGCTCCAAAGACGCTTTGATGAAGTTCACCTCGCGCAACGTTTGCTCGGCCGTCATGTACGGCAGCGTTCGCAGATAATCTTCGTCGAACACTTCCTCGTACCAAGGCTTGGTGCGCTTGCGCCTGGGGCGGGCCGCCAAGGGCTCAGCCCAGGTTTCTGAAGCCGGATCGCTAGACGGCGCCACGGCAACCACGGGCAAAGGTGGCAGCACCGGTTTGCGCGCGGCGGGCTGCACCGGTACAGGTGGAGGCGTGCCTGCTGAATCCGGTTCGTCCACCAAGTCAACCTCCTCCAATACCGAATCTTCCTGCGCCGAAGCTAAGGTGGCGGCACGCGCTTGCATGCCGGCCGCGCCGTTGGCTTGGCGTTGTGCCTCCATCCTCTGCGTGATGGTTTCAACCAGTTCGTCCGCCTCGGCCAGATCTATCTCGCCCGTCGACATGTCTTCCGCCTCATCAAGCGGCAAAGGTGCCGTGGGTGTCTCTTGCAAAGGCGGCAGCTCAGGCCCTTCTGGGGCCGCGCCATGGTCGGCTGAGAAAACAGAAACATCCACCGAGGGCAAAGTGTCGTAGTGCACCTCAGAGGACGACTCACCCACCGGCACGTCGCGTGCCGGCGCAACACCCACGTCCCACTCTTCTGTGTTGTCGCTTTCGCGCGCCACCTCAGAGTGCGTTTGCGCCCCAGGCACCAGCGCTGAGCTGGGGACAGGGGCAGGAGTGGGCTGGTTGGGCTCGTCGGTCTTCGACATTCGGCGCTTGAACTACGATACGATGGTTCCGATTCGGGCGCCCATTTTCACGGTTTGCCCCGGCTGATTGGGATCTAGAGTAACCCGACCTGGCTCGAACAGAATAATCGTGGTTGAGCCCAAGTGAAAAATCCCCAATTCGTCGCCCTTGTTCAATTCGGGAGGATCGCTGAACACCTTGGACCGGATCTCCCCCAGGTTCACACCCTTGCCCCGGGTTTTTACCTCAGGGTCATACGCAGCCGTGATGTGACCAACACCAACGGCGGCCACCATCACCACCGCGAAGGTGCCCAAAGCGCCCTCAAAGACCGTGACAAAGCGTTCATTGCGACAAAACAGGTCCGGCTCGCGGCGCACGCTGCCGTCGTTCACCGGGAACAACTCGCCGGGCAAATGGTGCCAGATTCGGACCTTGCCAGCGCAAGGCGTGTGAACCCGGTGGTAGTCGCGTGGGGAAAGGTAGGTCACTTGATAAGCGCCGCCCTCAAACCGGCGCGCGAGATCTGTGTCTGACAACAAGGCGCTGGCGTGTAGGCGGATGTTCTTCGCCTCAATGGCCCCACCACTTTGCACATGCCCCGTGGCCACCAATCGCCCATCCGCAGGAGCAACCACCGCTTGGGGATCGGTGTCTATGGGACGCGCGTCAGGACGCAACCGGCGGGTGAAAAAATCATCCACCGAGGCGTATTGCAACAATGGCAGCTCGGCTTCTGAGACGTCGATGCCGTAGCTGGCGGCGAAGGTCGAAAGCACCCGCGTCCGCCCGATAAGGGGCACGCGGCGCGACGCCCACCAACCAATCACACCTGACAATGTTCTTTGGGGAGTCATCCGCCACGCGTGGCGGGCGATGCGATCAGAAAGGGTGAGGCCAGTGGTCATGGTTCGTCAGCGCTAATGTAGGCTACGGACCAACCCGCGGTCAAAACAACTCGCCACGCCAAGCCAAGCTCTTACGTCGGCAGGTGCCAAGACGCGCTGGCTTTCGACTCGTTTCGCAAAATAATCCACGACCGAAGGCGGGCCTCCGGTCGTGGGTTAGATGGTATCAAGCGGTCGCAGCAGCGGTGCGATGCCAACTCTAATGAGGGCCAGCGCCGAATGCTGCCGGCTAGAGCGCTTCTTCGCCGCGCTCGCCGGTGCGGATGCGGATCACTTCTTCAACAGGTTCCACGAAAATCTTGCCATCGCCAATGTGGCCGGTACGCGCCACCGAGGTCAAAGCCTCAACGATGTCTTTGACCATGTCGTCCTTGGCAACGATCTGAATGCGTACCTTAGGCACGAAGTCGACCACATAGGCTGAGCCGCGATACACCTCGCGCTTGCCGCCCGTGCGCCCGAAACCCTTAACCTCGGAGACGGTCATGCCCTGCACGCCGATCTCACGCAGTCTGTCTTTCACGTCGTCCAATTTGAATGGCTTAATGACCGCTTCGATTTTTTTCATGGTTTCACCCTTGGGTATTCACACTAAACCCCTATTGTTTCCAACGTATTTCCAAATAGTTAACATTGGGTTTAAAAACTTTTCCGTGGAAAAACCGAGAGTTAGAGAGGCCGGCACCGCCTCATGTAACCAGCCAGATAGAGCACGTCCTACCGGCGGCTGACACCCTGGCGCCGCCTTCCCTATTGAGGAAGCACAAAACACACACTAATTGTGACGGGATATTCAATACTTATGGACAGACCAGCGGAATCAACGCTACTGTAGCGGCGCGTACTGCGTTAGCCCATGCAACCTTGGCCTTCAGGGTTGGGGACGGCGAATGTGGTGCGGCAATAAGAAACCAACTGCCCTGATTTCAATTTGTTGCAGCTCACCGCGAGCTGTGTTACTGAGCGAAAGTTGTGGGGAACATCGAGGCAATTGTATGGATTTGATGTTCGAAGACGAGGTCGATGAAGTCGGCTCCGATGTCGAAGGCTATTGCACAAAGTGCAAGGCTGATACGACACACGTCGTCATATCGAAATACGAGGACGAGATTCGCCGCGTGCAGTGCAACGTCTGCGGCGACGTTCACTCATTCCGAAAGCCCCGCGGCGAAGCGGAGGACGATGTTCCCGAGCCTGTGTCGGCGCGAAAACGCGCTTTGATGAAGAAGCCCAATTGGGAAGAGTTCTTCGCCAAACATAAAGCCAGCGCGGCCAAACCTTACCAATTCCGCTTGGAGTACCAAGAGCAGGCGATTGTCGAGCACCCGAAGTTTGGGGTGGGCTTTGTGTCCGAGGTGGTGTCATCCAGCAAGGTGGAGATCACCTTCAAGGATGGGCGTCGCATTCTCGTGCACAACCGCCGGGACATTCCAGGCTTGCCGGTAGGTGACGGCGCGCCTTCGGACACCGAAATGCCTAAAGCCAGCGCGAAAGGTAAGGCGGATGCCAAACAATCCAAAGCCGACCCCAAAGGCAAAGGCAAATCCGAGGCAAAGTCTGAGGTGAAAGCGGCCGAGCCCGCGCAGGCCAGCAAGCCGGACAAGGCCGACAAGAAGTCGGCCGCCAAAGCCGAAGCACCCAAGGAAACATCAAAGTCCGAGGTGAAGGCGCCCGCCAAAGCGGTGCCGCCAGCGGCCGACAAGGAACTAGTCAAAGCGGGCAAAGCAGAAACCAAGCCCAAGCGGGAAGCGAAAGCCTCTTCCGCGGCCAAGCCTGCCCCCGTCAAAGCGGCGCCTGCCAAGCCCGATGCTAAGCCCAGTAAGGCCCCAAGCAAGCCTGTGAAGGCCGAAGCTAAAGCGCCGCCGAAGGCCGAAACCAAAGCGCCGCCGAAGGCCGAAACCAAAGCGCCGCCGAAGGCCGAAACCAAAGCGCCGCCGAAAGCCGAAACCAAAGCGCCGCCGAAGGCCGACAAGAAGCCTGATAAAACAGCCAAAGCTGTCATCGGCAAGCCCGCCGCGAAGGGCTTGCCCGCCGCCAAACCCTCAAAGCCTGCGCCGAAAGCTTCAGCGCCTGCCAAACCTACAGCGCCAGCAAAGCCAGTGGCCAAAGCGGCACCCAAGTCAGGCGGCGCTGCAAAACCGGTAGCAAGCAAGTCGAGCGCAAAACCCTTGCCTCCCGCGGCGAAGGCAGGCAAACCAGCCAAAGCGGCGGCCAAACCTACGCCTGCAGCCAAGGCGCCGGCGAAAGCGCCTGGCAAGTCCGCCACGGCCAAGCGAAAGTAGCGTCTGAGCGCCGACTCGTTTCGGCATGCGATGGCCAGGTCAGGCACCTGGCCGTCTTCGTTTCGAAGCGCCTGCCGGATGGCGGCGCTCACCGCAAAATCAGAACGTAGATGTCGTAAATCGCGTGGGTGTAAACGGCCACAGCGAAGCCGCGGTACCAGTACAGCAAGGCAAAAAACACCCCCGCCAAGATTCTGAAGGTGAACACGCCTAGCGACAACGGGTCGCCATACGGGGGGATGTGGTGCATCGCGGAAAAGGCAAATGACGAGAATGCCAAACCGAAGAGCAGCGCAAGAAACCGGCGCAGCCCTAAGACCCGCTCCGCCACGTATACACTGGCGCTAAGCAGGCCCAAACGAAACACGAGCTCTTCGTAAAGCCCCGCCCCCACGGACATCACAAATCGATTCATCAACGATTGGTGTGGCAGCGGCGCGGCCCCGGCCAAGCGCGGCGAAATGCCTAGTAGCTCGGTCATCACGAAGATGATGAGCGAGCCCATGGTTAGCGCGTAAAGCGTGCTTTCCAACAACACGGGGATGATCACGCGTTTGTCGAAGCTTTGTTTGCGGCGCAGGGTGGCCACGCCGACCAGAAACGCCAGCGCCACACCGCCCACAAACGCCAGATAGGCTGTGGTTGAAAGCCTCAGGTGGTGCAGCAGCAAGATGGTGACGAAATCGGCACCGTTGAGCATGGGGCGCGTGAGCAGCACGCCCACCTGGTAGATGACAAACAGCGGACAGACCAGCACCAAACTTGTGAGCAGGTTGCGACGGTCGGCGTCGAAATACCCCATAAACCAACTCTAGCGTTTGGCTGCGCGAGATCCAGCGGCGTCGGTAACCGAAGCTGACGCGTCGGAAGCAGGCTTCACCACCGCCAAGACCTCGTGATCAAAGTTTAGATACTTGCGCGCCAACCGCTGCACCTCGGCGCGGGTGACCTTGCGAATCCTCTGCGGAAACTTGCGGTAGGCGTCCCAGCCTTCGCCATAGGCCTCATGGAACGCCAAAGCGGCGGCCAGCGAACCCTTGCGTTGCAGCCCAATGGCATGCGTGCCAATGAGGTACCGCTGGGCACGGTCGAGTTCTTGTTCCGAAATGCCCTCGGCCACCATCTTCCGCAGATCCACGCGCACCGTTTGTAGCGCCTCTTCAAGTTTGTCGGGGCTGGAAGCCAGATATACGGCGAAGTAACCGGGATCTACCCCTTCAAGGGAAAACGCGCTGATGCGATAAACCAACCCACGTCGCTCGCGAAGCTCTTCAAACAAACGCCCCCCCTGCCCCGCAAGTACGTGGCTCAACACTTCAAGGCCAAATCTGTCGGGGCTGTTCAAGGTGGTGCCGGGAAAACCAAGCACCACGTGTGCCTGTTCTCTTTCGCGAAACGCAAACACCTGCGTGGGATCGGGAGGTTCTGATTCCTCGGCAACGCTTGGAATGTCGTCGGCCATGCCCTCAGCGTCACGAAACAGCCGCATAAACTTCTCGGCCACCAACTGTGGATCCACATCGCCCACCACGGCCACGGTCAAAGCGCCGGGCGCGTAGTGTTTTCGGAAGTGAATCAACAACCGACGACGCGTGAGCGCCGAAACCGACTCCGTGCTGCCCAAGAGATCAAGCCTGTAGGGATGGCGCTTCCACAGATGCGTGTGAAACAGCCGAAACGCCGCGTGGCCAAGGTTGTCGTCCTGAGCGCGAATGTCATCAAGAACGATGCGGCGCTCTTTTTCCAATTCGCCTTCCGGAAAGGCGGCGTTGAGCAGACAATCGGAAATCAGCTCGGCCCCTTGTTCCCAGTTGCGCGCAAGGAACTCCGCTTGTACACCCACGCTGTTGCGTCCGGCATATCCTGAAAGGCTTCCCGCCAAACCTTCCACCTCGTTCATGATTTGCTCAGCCGATCGGGTTCGCGTTCCACGCGCCAACAACGCGCCGATCATATTCGAAACGCCGTTGCTGCGTGCGTCCTCGTAGCGAAGCCCTCCCAACCACATGGCCCGAACGGCCACGATGGGCACTGTGGCGTCGCGCATGACGATGAGTTTTGCGCCCCCTGGAAGTTTCTGAACCAGAACGTTGTCCTTGACGGTGGCGGGGGTGGCCTTTTGTCGAAACCGCCGATCCGCCCGCTGTTCGGACGCGCGCACAAGAGCCTCAAGCCGGGCCTCGGGGCCATCGGCTTTGCGCGTGGACTTGGTCGCGGGCTTGGCCGCCGGTTTGGCTTTTGCCTCCGGAACCTGTGCCACCAAAGTCATGTGCTCTGTGCGCAGATACTTGTTCGCCACCTGCCGCAAGTCTTCTGGTCCCAGCGCGCGAATTTGGCCCAGGTACCAAGACTCATAATGAATGTCTTCAACGATGGTCGCGTAAAACCCCAATTTGCGCGCGTAACCCTGCACCGTTTCTCGATCGTAAACGCGATCGCTTTCCAAAATTGTGCGGGCCTTGTCCAATTCGGCGCGGCCCAAAGGAACGCGCGCCAAACGCAGCACTTCATCCAGCACGGCTTGAGCGGCGGCGTCAACCTTGGGGCTGCCCGTCACCGCGCCGGCCACCAGAACGCCGCCATCGCGAGCGCCGAACAGATACGAGAACGCAGACTTGGCCACTTGGCGGTTGCGCACCACCTCCAAATTCAATCGCGAGCTTTCGCCCTGCCCCAAAACCACGGAAAGCAGATCCAAGGCGGGAATGTCTTCGTGTCGCACGGCGGGCAAACGGAACGCGGCGAGCACCTGCGATTCTTTCACGTCCCGGGACAGCAACGCCACCTGCAAGCGTTTTGCTTGCGGCATGTCCGGACGAGATGGCGCTGGACGTTTGGCGGCGGGACGCAGCTGCGAAAACATGGCTTCGATTTTCTTCCGCGCCGGTGTGGCCTGAAAGTCTCCGACCACGACAAGCGTCACGTTGGGCGCCACGTAACGGTCGCGATAAAAGCCTTGCACGTCATTGCGGGTCATTGACCTCACGGTCTCCATGCTGCCGATGACAGGGCGCGCGTAGGGATGGCCGTGGAACACGCCTGCAAACATCTTTTGCGACACGCCGCGGTCGGGGTCGTCCAGGCCTTGCTTCACTTCCTCTAAGATCACACCGCGTTCACGCTCTAGCTCTGTGGCGTCAAAGTTTGAATTGGTAAGCGCATCGGAAAGCACATCCAAGCCCACGTCCAAAAATTCGCTGGCCACCACCACATGGTAAACGGTTTCGTCGAAACTGGTCCACGCGTTGATCTCGCCCCCAGCCTGTTCAATCTCGCGCGCGATTTGCCCCACGCCGCGGCGTTTTGTTCCCTTGAACAGCATGTGTTCAAGAAAGTGCGAAACCCCCGCCAGAGGTTCGGGTTCGTCGGCTGAGCCCACGCGCACCCATGCCTGCACCGCCACCACAGGCGCGCTGTGGTTCTGTTCCAAAACAACGTTTAATCCGTTTGCGAGCGTAAACTTCAAGATGCTTCCTGCTGTGGTGCCTGCAGCCTTCGCGGCCAAAGCCGTTGACGCTGAGCTGTTTTTTCCGGGGCCGGGTTGACTTAGGCCGCATGCCGAAAACAACCCCAACGCCAACACGAGGGTGCTCCTCACAGCGCTGAACCTACCACGGATCATTCGGGACGGCCGGTGTCCAAACGGCGTGTGCCTCGCCTTGCCCTTATGGAATGTGGGTGCACCGCCCACGGCGAATGCCAGACCCCGAAGCAGACTTGCAGGATCCCAAGGTGTCTGCTTTTTTAAAGTGAGAGAGGCAGCCAACGCCCAGGATTTGCCATGTCCAAAACGCTCATTTGCCCCATATGCCGCAAAGGCGTGCCCACCGCTGACAACACGTTTCGACCGTTTTGTTCTAAGCGGTGCAAAGAAATCGATCTGGCAAGCTGGCTTGACGGCAGCTATCGAATCAGCCGCCCCCTCGATGACGCCGAGTTGGAATCACGGCCCGGATGGAGCCCGGAGGAAAGCGACGAAGATCCCAACTAACGCCGAACCAGCGTGAGCTTAAGCCTTGGGGGGGGCGTCGTCAGTCACGGGTTCAGCTTTGGGAGGTATCACCAAGCTGAGGATCGTTGAAATGATCAAGATGCCGGCCAGCACGGACAACGACAAGACCTCTGAAAACCGGTAAATCGGCTCGATCAAAATCTTGACGCCGATGAAGGCCAAGATCAGCGCCACCCCATGCTTGAGCAGGTGCAGTTTGGAAACCAAACCGGCCACCAAGAAGAACAGCGACCTTAGCCCCAACACAGCGAAGATGTTTGATGTGTAAACGATAAACACATCCGTGGTCACACCAAACACAGCCGGAATGGAATCAACGGCAAACATCACGTCGGTGGCCTCCACCACCACCAGCACCGCCAGCAAGGGTGTGGCGAACCGGCGTCCGTTGCGCACCACCGTGAACTTGGCCCCTTCGTAGTGCTCCGTGGTGGGCACCAGCCGCCGAAACAGGCGCAAGATCCGGTTCTTGGATAGATCCAGATCCTCGTCGCCCTTGGTGAGCATCTTGACCGCCGTTGCGATCAAAAACACCCCAAGGCCGTACATGATCCAATGAAAGCGGGAAATCAGCGCCACGCCCGCCACCACGAACACACCCCGCGTGAGCACCGCACCCAAAATGCCCCAGAACAACACGCGGTGCTGAAACGCTTCAGGCACGCGAAAATACGAGAAAATGAAGATAAAGACGAAGACGTTGTCAACGGACAGCGCCTGTTCAAGCAAATACGCCTGCAGAAAATTCAGGCCCCGCTCGTTCCCAAAGCGGTAGAAAACAAAGGCGTTGAAAGCCATCGCGAGGCCCACCCAAACAGCCACCCAAACAGCGCCTTCGCGCATGTGAACGCGGCGCGCGCTGCGATGGAAAACGCCCAGATCCAGCGCCAGCACGGTGACAACCACCGCAACGAAAAGGGTCCAAACCAAGGGCGATGCCGTAGATGTCATGCGGGGCTCAGGGGGTCACTTTGGATCCGAGTTGACAGGCGTTGAGGCAGGAACAGTGGGCGAAAGCGATTGCTCGAAGGTTCCCGCCATGCGCCCCGCATTTCTTTGCAGCCACAGAATCGCCAACAACAACAGCAGCAGCCAGAACGCCTTGAACAAGGTTTTGCGCGGCATTAGCTGCCACCAACGCCGATCCGATCTGGCCAAGATCGCTTTGCGCATCCTTTGCAGCTCTTCCTCTTCCTCGGCCGAGGCTTGCTGGGAATCTTCGGGAGGAAGCGGCGTCGTCATGGGCCTATGGCGTTGGGTTTAGCAGGTGTTTTACCCGAAGGCGGGGCCGCCGGCTGCCGCGATAATCGTTAATCTCGAAGCAGGCCACCACGTCAACTGTGCTGCCTTGCACGGGCGCGTCGGCAGCCATTCCAAACCCAATGCCATCGCTGACCGTCGGGCCCTGACTGAAGGTTAGCTGTAGGTGGCTGGAGCCTATCACCCGCGTGGCCGCCACCTTCACTTGTGGCACCACCACCAACGGTTCCGAATTGGCGCAGCCGAATGGGGCAAGGCGTTCCAGCTCCTCAGCCGTCGACATGTCTAGATCGTTCAGCGTTGCCACGGCGTCGATTTCAATGCCCGGCGCCGCCTGGCGTTCGCGCATCCACACCGCCGCCAAATGCACGAAAGCCTCGCGAAACGCCGCGAAATTCTGCTGCGTGACGGTTAAGCCAGCGGCCGCCGCATGGCCGCCGTAAATTTCCAGATGCGCGGAAGCCCCGGCCAGCGCCTGATAAAGGTTGAACCCGCCTGTGGTGCGGGCCGACCCCCGTCCCCTGCCCTGCTCAAAGCCAACCACAATCGCGGGCCGTGCGTAGCGATCAACAAGTTTTGCGGCCACGATGCCCACCACGCCGGGATGCCAGCCTTCGGCGCCCACCACCAACGCGTCGGGCAGACCGCCCGATGCCGACGCTGTGAGGCGTTCGACCTCCTGCAAAGCGCCTAGCAAAACCTCCTGTTGGATCTCCTGGCGTTTGCGGTTTTGCTCGTCTAGCGCGATGGCTAACGCTTGAGCGCTTTCGGCGTCGGGCGCCAAAAGCAGATCCAATGCCAATTGCGCGTCGCCCAGGCGACCCGCCGCATTCAGACGCGGCGCCAGCCGAAACCCGATGTCGGTGGCCGTAAATGGCTTTTGCAGCTCGATGGCCGAGATTGCCGCCAGCGCGGCGAGACCATGCCGTCGGCGCAACGTGAGGGTTTTAAGACCTGCCGCCACCAGCGCTCGGTTTTCCTCGGTAAGTGGCATCACATCGGCCACTGTGCCCAAAGCCACCAAGTCCAACAATTCGCGGGGATCCCAGGCAGCGGCCTGGCTGTGGCCCTGCGTTCGAAGCTGGGTTCGCAGCGCCGCCATCAGATAGAAAGCAAGGCCGCACGAGGCCAACCCCTTAAACGCAAACAGATCGTCGTGCCGGTGCGGATTGATCAAGGCCAACGCCGGGCTTGATCCCGCGGGCACCTGGTGATGATCGATCACGATCACGTCCACGGCTTGTTGCCGCAGCCACGCAATGGACTCGTGGTCGCTGGTGCCGCAATCGGCGGTGATCACCAAATGGCAACCGGCGTGAGCAAAGGCCTGTGCCTGTGCCATGCCAAAACCGTAGCCGCCGCTGCGGCTGGCGCAGCGAGGCACCACGCGACGGCTTCCCAGGGCACGCAGCCCCGAGGCCAGCACCGCCGCGGAGGTCACGCCGTCAACGTCGTAGTCTCCAAAGATGCCAATGCTCTCGTCACGAGACAGCGCAAGCGTTAACCGCTCAAGCGCGCGGCCCAGATCGGCAATGCCGTGGGGCGGACGCATCTCGGCCAGACGTGGCTGCAAGAAGCGCTGCGCTTGATTGGCCTCAAGCACGCCCCGCCGCACCAACACGCGGGCGGTAAGTTCGCGCACGCCCAACGCCCGCGACAAGGCGCCCACGCACGCCTCGTCCACAGAAGGTAGCCGCCACTGCACAGACAAGGGCGACCTTTCGCCGATCGTTAAACGGAAGCGGGCTCTGGATCGCGCCGCCGGCCACGGCGAGCTGCGGGGGTTTTGTCACTCTTTTGCGCTGATCTGGCCTTCCTATCCAACCAGATCAAAGCGGGCGCCGCGATGAAGATGGAGGAATAGGTGCCAACGGCCACACCCACGTTCATGGCGAACGCAAAGTCTTTCACCACGCCTGAGCCCAGAATGTTCATGGCCAAGGTCACGAACATCAAGGTGGCGCTGGTCAAGATGGTACGCGACAGCGTTTCATTGACCGATTGGTTCACCACGCGATCAAACTTGCGGTCGCGGAAGCGCGCCACGTTTTCACGAATGCGGTCGAACACGATGATGGTGTCGTTTACGGAATAACCGATGATCGTCAAAACCGCCGCCAAGGTGGTGAGCGAGAATTCGCGGTAGGTGATGGCAAAGGCGCCCACCGTGATGATGGCGTCGTGAAGCAAAGCGATAATCGTGCCAGGGCCGTAACGAAAATCGAAGCGCAAAGCCACGTAAAGCACGATGAGCAGAATTGCGCCCAACACGGCCTGCGCGCCGTCAACCTGCAACTGGCGACCGGCCTTCGCGCCCACGGATTCCACCTGGGGGATTTCGGACACCGCGCCCGCGCCCAGCTTGGCTTCCAGCGCTTTTCTCACTTCAATGTCCAAGCCAATCAACGTGGCTTCGTAGGTGTTGTCGTCGGCGCGGCCGAAGCCCTGAACCTGCGTGGTGTCGGTGCCTGCCGAGGCCAAAGCCGCCCTCACCTGATCGGGATCGAGCTGGCGGTCAAAGCGCACGTAAATCTTGTCGCCGCCTTCCGACCACTCGAAACGCTTCAAAGTGGCTTCGCCCACCTTGCCCATGCTCGCCTCAACCTTTTTGGCTTGGTCTTGGGAAAGCACGGAGACGGCGCCGATGCGAAGCATGTAGGCGTTGCCGTCTTGGGCCACCTGTCCGTAGCGAACGACCTCGGCGCCGGGGAATCCGCCATCGTCCATCGCTTGGCGAATTTGTCCTGGATCCACGGCCTTTGAGAATTTCACAAGCAATTCGCTGCCACCGCGGAAATCCACCCCCCAGTTGAGCATGCTGCCCCGGTCCTTGAAGACGTAGGCATTGAGCGGAAGCATCAAAAGCGAAACGGCCACGGCGATCAGCGAAACCGTGATGAAGGCGCGCTGTTTGCCCACGAACTCGAAGTTCGTTTTTTGGCTGATGATCTCGAGAAATTTTTGTTCGGAGGCCATGGGAGCGTTCCTAGATCGACAAAGTTGCTTTGACCGTGCCGCGGCGGCCGAGCACTAACTCGAACATCCAGCGCGACACCCACACCGAGGTGAACAAGTTCGTGACAATGCCCACCAACAAAGTGACCGCGAAGCCCCGAATGGGCCCCGAACCGTAAGAATAAAGCACGATGCCCGCCACAAAGTTTGTGACGTGGCCGTCAAAAATGGTCCAAAACGCGCGGGAGAAACCTGCCTCTACGGAAGAACGAACCGTTTTACCCGTTCGCAATTCCTCGCGGATGCGTTCGTAGATGATGATGTTGGCGTCCACCGCCATGCCAACGGTTAGCACCAAGCCTGCGATGCCCGGCAAGGTGAGCGCCGCTTCAAAGCCGGCCAGAATCGCCATCATGAACAACAGATTCAGCGTCATGGCGATCACCGCAATGAACCCAGCAAGGCGGTAGTAAATCAGCATGAACAGAACCACCACGGCCGCCCCCACCAACATCGACAACACGGCCCGGTCGACCACGTCTTTACCCATGGTGGGGCCCACTTGCGTCTCGAAAGCCTTGGTCAGGGGCGCGGGAAGCGCACCCGAACGCAAAACGGCAACCAGATCCTGCGCCTCTTGCTGAACTTTGAGCGGATCGCCAAACCCACCCAAGGTGATCACCCCACGGCCGCCGATGCGCTCATTGATGGTGGGCGCGCTGTTGATGCGATCATCAAGCACGATGGCCATTTGGTTGCCTACGTTGGCGCCCGTCAAGCGCTCCATAAGGCTTGCGCCCTGGCGGTCCATTGTGAAGAGAACCTCGGGGCGATTGGTCTGCGCGTCCCATGACAGGTCAGCCGAAGCCAAGTACTCGCCCGTCACCGCCGCACGCTTCTCAAGCAAATACGTGCGCCACCCACGCTGCGCGGCCGTTTTGCCATCGCTTTCACCAAACTCCACCTCTTCGAACCCAAATTCGCGGTCCGAAGGCACTGCCAGCTCGCCACTCAGCGTGGAAATAAAGGCTTCTAGATCTTTGCGGTCTTTGGCCCGCAAATACAATTCTTGTTTTTGCTCGCCGGTCGTCTTGTCTCGCCGCACATCGGGCATCGCTTCGATCTTCCCGTCTTGCGGCACCGCAGCAGCCACTTTGTTCATGTACGCGCTGCCGAAATCGACGATTTTGAACTCAAGCTGTGCGGTTTTGCCGATCACCGTCTTGATGCGATCAAAGTCTTCCGGCTTCAAGCCCGGCAACTCAACGACAATGTCGGTGCCACGCTTGATGATTGTGGGTTCGGCCACGCCAAACTTGTCGACGCGTCCGCGAATGGTCTCGATGCCCTGGCGAAGCGCGTAGTCAGCCACTTCCGCCACTTGGTCGGCGTCGATGCGGAAGCGAATCACGCCGGTGGAGGTGTTGCGCTCAACCTCATCCAAAGACGCGCGGTAGTTCTTCATGATGTCGTCGTCAAGCTTCGACATCTCCGCGGGCTTGTTGAACGTGAGCACGATGTCCTCACGGCCTTCACGAGTGATCGTGAAGTCAGCCGTCTTCTCAGCGATACGCTCTTCCAGGTCGCTGGCCAGCCGGTCGACCTTCGAGGTGACGGCTTTGTCCACGTTCACCTCGTAAACGAGATGAAGACCGCCCTGCAAATCCAGTCCCAGCTGCAGCTTGCGGCTGAACACATTGCCAAGAAAACCTGGCAGGGGCTTATCGGGAAAAGCCGATGGAGCCAAATAGAGCACTGCCAACAAGGTCACCGCTCCGAACAGAAGCGACTTCCACCACCAGGAACGTTCCATGAGATGCCTTCGAGGGTTAAGACTTTTGCGCGGCCTTGTCGTCGGCGGGTGCGGCCGATGACAAGGTTGGTGCTTTGCCTGTGATCGCGCTTCGCAAAACGCGAATCCGGACGCCTTCTTGTACTTGCAACACCAATTCGGTGTCCTTGACTCCCGTCACGCGGCCGATGATGCCACCAGAAGTGACAACGTCGTCGCCTTTCTTCAGCTCACCCAGCATGCGCTGCAGCTCTTTTTGCTTCTTGGCCTGGGGGCGCATGATCAAAAAGTAGAAAACCGCAAAGATGAGGATGAGCGGGAGGAAAGACATAATGGGGCTGCCACCTGCGGGAGGCGACCCAGTTTGTCCGATGCCAACGAGAAAGGAAGTCACGGGCCGAAACCCATAGCAGAGGCTTGATTTAGAATCAAGCGACGCGGTTGGCCATGCGCGTCGCACAGTTTGATCTACACTGCCGCCCCATGAGCTACGGAGAACTGTTTTCAACCCGCCTTGTTGCCGAGCAACGCTTCGAAGATGCCGTAAAGCAGGCCACTGAAGAGATCGAAACCGACCCAGACGAGCCCGAAGCGTGGTTCAACCGGGCGCAAGCCCTGTCGGGTCTGGGCCGCCTAGAAGAGGCAGCCCATGATTATGGCAAGGCCCTGGGGCGCGACGCCTCGGCCAGCAACATGGACCCCGCCGCGTTAGACGATGAGCTGTTCGACGTGCTCAAGCGCCTGGCTTTGGCCAAGAAGTCGGAGCCGAGCGCTGCGGCTGGCTACCTGACCCGCTACCAAGATCTGCTTCCCGAAGGCCGCCACCTAAGCGACATTCCCAAATGGCTGGCGCACCTCAACGGCGAAGAAACCGTGTGGGTGCGCGACGAAGTGTAAGCGCCTAAGCCTCGTCGTCACAAAACGCCAACACCTCGCGAATGTCGGTGGCCCCCAAAGCCCACATGACAAGCCGATCGATGCCCAACGCCACGCCCGACGTGGGGGGCATCGACGGCAGCGCGGCCAACAGCTTCTCATCGAGCGGGTAAACCGTTTTGTCCCGCCGACCCCGCTCAAGCAGTTCGGCGCTGAAGCGCTCGCGTTGCTCTTGGGCGCAGGTCAACTCGCCAAACGCGTTCGCCAGCTCGAAGCCGCCGGCGTAGAGCTCAAAGCGTTCGGCCCACCCCGGCGCGCCAGGCTTTTTCCGCGCCAAAGCGGCCAAGGGTGCGGGCCAGTCGAACACAAACACCGGCCGGTCAGCCGGCAGGCACGGCTCCACATGGTCCAAGAAGATCTGGAAAAACACGTCGTCCCAGGTGCGCGCGCCGCGCGGGTCGTGCCCAGCCGCACGCACTTTGGCAATCAACAACTCGGTTGATTCGTCGCCTTGCAACTGCACGCCAGCATGCTGATGCACAAGCTCGGCAACAGTGGTTCGCAATGCGGTGGGTGGCGCGGGCCGCGCGGCCGCTTGCGCTGCCAACCGCAACAACGCTTCGCAGTCGTCAGCAATTTGCCCCAGCTCCGCATGTGCGCGGTACCACTCGGCCATGGTGAACTCGAGTTGGTGCTGTGGGCCTTGCTCTTCTTTGCGAAAGCAGCGGCAGATCTGAAACACCTGATCGTAGCCTGCGCCCAACAGCCGCTTCATATGGTGTTCGGGCGACGTGATGAGATAGCGGCCGCCCTGGGCATAAAAAGCATCCAGGTGCAGCTCCTGCCCCGGGTTGCGCACGCGCGCCGGCGTTTGCACTTCCAGAAAACCCTGCTGCGCGAAATAGCCACGCACGGCCGCCATGATCGCGGCCCGAGCCTGCAGCGCCGATTTTCGTGCCGCCAATTGCGGCTCGGCGAAATTCGCCAACGGCCGGTTAGGCGCGCCCCACACGGTCGAGATACTCGCCCGTGCGTGTGTCAACGCGAATCACGTCGCCAACGGCGATGAACAAAGGCACCTTCACCTGTGCGCCAGACGCTATCTTGGCGGCCTTGAGCACGTTGGTGGCGGTGTCGCCACGCGCACCGGGCTCGGTTTCCACGATCTCCTGTTCAATGACGTTGGGCAACGTCACGCCCACGGCGCGACCCATGAAAAACAGAACTTCAACGTTGATGTTCATGGGCATAAAGCCCTTGTCTTCACCAATGAGATCCGTGGTGATCTGAACTTGATCGTACGTGGTGTTGTCCATGAACACGCAGAACTCACCTTCGTCGTAAAGGTACTGCATGTTCTTGACCTCCACGTCGGCGGCCTCCAAGCGCTCACCCGAACGCAAGTTGCGCTCAATCACGCTGCCGGTTAGCAGGTTCTTCATTTTGGTGCGCGTAAAAGCGGTGCCCTTGCCGGGCTTGACGAACTGGAACTCAACAACCGTAAAGGGGTTGCCATCCATCATGATTTTAAGACCCTTGCGGATCTCGGATGTCTCGTAAACGTTGGCCATGGGCCGCGGATCTAACGTGACTGGGTTGTCGCCGTCAACCTCGCAGAAGCAGCCAACCCACCAATATTAGGGTCAGCAAGGCCGCGGCGGCCAAAGCCAGGGGGGCGGACCGGCGCCGCGGCACCAGCTGCGTGGCCTCATGCACGGCGAAACCCTTGGCAACCAAAACGCCAGACACAGGTGGCGGGCGGTCGTCAGGACCCAGGGGCGTTGCACGTCCGCCTAGCTTCACGGCCGGCGCTGAAGTTGGAGCCTCGGAGGCCACGGGCTTGCGCGCCAGTTGCCGAGCCGCCTCGAACGTAGGTCCCGCGGCGCCCAGCGATTCGGCGTAATCCAGCAGCGCGCAGGCTCTAGGCCTATCGCCTCTGCGAATCACCACCGCCCCCAGGTGCACCCAAACGTCCGCATCATCGGGACGATGTTTGGCAAGTTCCGCCAGCACATCCTGCGCTTCCTTCAAGCGGCCCCGATCACAAAGCGCGCGCGCCAAAGACATATAACCCCTGTGGTGCGCCGGCATCGTGGCCAGCCCCCGGCGGCACACCTTCTCGGCTTCCTCGGGCCGACCCAAATCGCACAGATGCTCAGCCAACGGCACGAAAGCTTCTGACCCCGGGCTTGACGTGAAGGCAGACCTTAGAAGCCGAAGCTCCTGGCTTTCAGAAACCCCTTCCACCGCAAAAGTATATCGACTTTTCTGGCTCGCCGCTATGTGTAGTATTGCAGCTTACCTTTCACCGCCGACACCTGCATATCGAACCCCAGCATGTCGTAACCACCTGGACAAGGACCGCCCAAAGCACAGAATCGGGGCGTGCCGCGATCGCCTGCCCCCGACCACGAAGCCACTGTCTTGGTGCTTGCGGCGTGGCATCCAGAGCTCAAACGCCTGAACAGTTTGCTCCGAAGAACGTCGCCCCCCAGCCGGATTGTGACCGCCGTGGTGGGTGTGGGGCTTGTTGAGGCGGCGGCGGGCGCCGCGCGGGCGATCGCACAGACGTTGCCCACCCGCGTTGTGTTGCTGGGCACCGCCGGTGTGTTTGAAGGGGCGCCGTTTAAGCCGCCGCAGGCGGTATGGGCGAAGCGGTTGGTGTTGGGTGTGACGGACGACGACAGTCACGCGCAGATCCCCGCGCCCATGCCCCGGCTCGCGACGCCTTCGGCCGGTTGGGGCCGGCAGATTGCGCGCGCCGCAGGCTTGCCCGCCGCGGTGGTGACGTGTCCGTTGGCCATCACGCGGGATCCCGTTCGGGCGCGAACGTTGTCGCAAGCCACCGGCGCGCAGCTTGAAAATCTGGAGGCCTTTGCCGTGGCCCGAGCGGCCGCTCAGGCGCGCGTGCCTTTGGCGGTGATCCTGGGCGTGGCCAATACGGTGGGGCCCAGCGGACAAGCGCAGTGGCGCGCGCACGGCGACGCGGCGGCGGCCGCCGCGTGCGACGCCCTATGGGCCTGGATGATGACGCAAACGCCGTCCGCTTGACGTCATCGCCGGCATCCTCCAACGTCAGCGCCCATGAGCTCTGCGCCTTCGTTTTCGCTCGACGCTATCTTCTTGCGGGTTGCGCACGCCATTGATGGTGCGCGTCTGGTGGGCGCGCGGCTGCGGGACGCGTCGTTGCAGCGGCCCACCGCCGTTCTGGCTGTGGGCAAGGTGGCTTTCCCCATGTTTGAAGGGCTGATCGAGGCCAACATGGTGCCGGCCAAAGCCTTGCTGGTGGCGCCCTCCACGCGCTTTCCCGCGCACGTAGATTTGCCCGCCGGCTGCACGGCGTTGGTGAGCGACCACCCAAATCCCAGCAACCGCTCACTGGCGGCGGGAACCGCGGCGCTGGCGTTTGTGAACTCGCTGTCGGCCGACGATCGGCTTTTGGTGTTGTTGTCCGGCGGCGGATCATCGCTCATGTGCGCGCCAGCAGGCGATTTGACCTTGGATGACAAGCGCAGCGCGGTTCGTGACGTGTCACGTGCGGGCGCCAGCATTTTTGAGCTCAACACGGTGAGGAAACATCTGTCTCGCATCAAAGGCGGCCAACTGGGCGTTGCAAGCTGTGCCCCCACACAAGTTTGGGCGCTTTCTGATGTCGTGGGCAACGATCCCGCCACCATCGCCTCGGGGCCGTTTTCCCCTGACCCCACCACCTTTGCCGACGCGCAAGCGATTGTGCAGCGGCTTGCTCCACAAGCCCCGGCTTGCGTGAAGGCCCTGATCGATCAAGGCGTAAGCGGCGTGATCGCGGAAACACCCAAACCCAACGACAATCGCCTTCGGCACGTGAGCTACGAGATATTGGCAAGCCCTGAAGTGGTGGCATGGGCCGCGCGAACAGAGGTTGAGGCGCTGGGCTTGGCGGCCGGCGTGTTGAGCCAAAACGTGGAATCTGACGTGGAGGCGCTGGCGCAGGCTTACGTGAACCGCGCGCGCCACGAGGCGCAAGCCGGTGGCCGCGCACGCGTGTTCATTGGCAACGGCGAACCGTCGATTGTTGTGCACGGGAACGGTCAAGGGGGGCGTGCCACGCATTTGGCCTTGTTGGTGGCCAAAGGCATTGCGGGGCTCGTGGGCGTGCGGTTTTTGGCCGCCGGAACCGACGATCGGGACGGCAGCGCCGATGCGTCGGGCGCCGTGGTGGACGGGCAATCGTGGGCGCGTTTGCGCACCGCCGGCGTTGACCCTGACGCCGCCCTGGCCAACAGCGATTCGGCCACCGCGCTGCAAACCGGAGGCGCTTTGGTGCGCGGTCCCGGTGGTTCCAACCTGCTCGATTTGCACCTATTGTCCATTTCCGCTCCGGGCGACGCTTAGACGATCGAGGGGTGGCAAATGCCCCCGCGGTTGGCCTTGGACCCTGGTAGCGGCTAAGCTGGGCCGATCGTGCAACGTCGAGAGTTGATGATGTTGATGGCCTCCGGCAGCTTCAGTGGCTGGTTGATGGCTGCAACGCCTGCGTGGGCCCGCAAGGCAACGCGCAAGAAATCCAAACGTCGTCCTGCGCCGGCCGCGAAGCCGGTGCCGTCGATGCGAGGAAATCTGCCGAACATTCAGTCGGCCTCGGCGCTGGTGATTGATCTGGATTCGGGTGTGGATCTGTACGGCAAACGGCCCGACGCCGAGCGGCCCATTGCCTCCATCTCGAAGCTGGCCGCGGTGCTTGTGGCGATGGATCGCGGGCTTGACCTCGACGACTTAACCGTCATCACGCAAGTGGACGCGGACGTGGCCAAGGGCGGAGCCAAAAGCCGTTTGCTAACTGGCATGACGGTCAGCAATCTGGACCTGCTGCACGCTGGACTTTTGGGCTCGGACAACAGGGCGGTGTCGGCCATGGGACGGGCCGTTGGTTTGTCGGCGGCGGAATACGCCAAAGCGATGACTCAAAAGGCGCGGTCTTTGGGGCTCAAAAGCACACGTTTCCGCGAACCTACGGGGCTGTCTCGTGAAAACGTGTCCACCCCGCGGGAAACGATCTTGTTGCTTCAGCACGCGCTTGAGAACCCCGTGTTGGCGGCCGTGGTGGGGCGGCAAGACTACAGCGCCCACCCCGTGTCTCGGCCCAGCATCCCCTACGTAAGCACCTGCCGGCCCGCGCTGCGACGGAACGCCCAGCTCTTAGGCGGGAAGACCGGCTACAACGATTTTGCCCGCTACTGCCTTGTGATCTCTGCCCGGATCGATGGGCGCCGCATCGGCATGTCGTTTTTGGGCTCAGAGGGCAAATTGACGAGATTTGGCGATTACGCGCGCGCGGCCGATTGGCTGGTGGCCACAAAACCGCACCCCAAGCCACCTAAGGACAGCGAAATGGCGGCCGCGAAGAGTGCCAAGGGGCCGGCAACCTTAACGCGATAACTACCAACCTAATTACCAACTTAGTTTACCAACTTAGTTTGCCAACTTAGTTGGCGCTGCTGCCAACGAAGCTTCCGGCTCCCCGGGCCGTTCCCGGGGCTCGCCAGGAAAAATCAGCACTTACGCGCCCTTCCCTTTGGCCCCCAAGTTGCTCTAAAGTGAATCGTCCATTTTAGGAGGACCCTCTGTGATGACCAACTCCCCGATGTTTTCTCGCTTTTCAGCCGCTGCCCGCGCGCTCATCCCCGCATGTGCCATTGGCGCCTTGGCTTTGACCACCGCCTGCGGCTCGCGGCCGTTTCAGGCCCCCAATCCTCAGCCCGAGGGCCAGGCGGATAAGTTCTATGAGGTGAACCCGATTCGCGACGTGGACATCGTGTTCATGATCGACAACTCGGGTTCGATGGAAGCCGAGCAAAACAACCTGCGCCAGAACTTTCCAGCGCTAATTGAATCTCTGAAGAACATCCCAGGTGGCCTGCCTAACGTGCACATCGGCGTGATCTCCAGCGACGTGGGCGCTGGCGGCAGCGTGATTCAGGGCAACCCCGCATGCAACCGCCCCGGTGGCGATCGTGGCCTTTTTCAGGCCAAAGCGGGATGCGGTCTTAACGAAGGCTCCAACTTCATCAAGTCGTTGCAGAACGGCACCCAGAACAACTTCCAAGGTGAACTTGAAAAGGTCTTCGCCTGCATCGCGGAGCTTGGCACCTTGGGTTGCGGTTTCGAACACCAATTGCAGTCGGTGCGGGTGGCTTTGGCGCCCGGCGCACAACCAGCCAACGAGGGATTCTTGCGTCCCGATGCCTTCTTGGCCGTTGTGCTGATCACCGACGAAGACGATTGCTCGGCACCGCCTGAATCGGACCTGTTTGTTGACACCAGCTTCACCGATCAACAGGGCTCGCTGAGGTGCAACATCATAGGGCATCAATGCGATGGCAAAGCGCCGCCCTCTATGGCGTTTTCGTCAGAGTTAACCAAATGCGTAGCCACCCCGAATGGTGGCGGACGTCTGCTTCCCGTGGAGGCCTTTTCGGACTTTCTTTTCAGCCTAAAGCCAAACTTTCCACAACGCATCATCGTGTCGGCGATCACGGGCCAACCCAACAACGAAATGGGCGCTCGCTATGCCTTCTCTAAGACCCAAATCGATAACGGGCCTGAGTTGCTTGACGTTGAGCCAATCTGCAACTCTACGGGCGGGGCGGCAGCGCCCGCCCTGCGCATCAAAAAGTTCGTCGATACGTTCGGCATGAACGGCACCATGGACAGCATTTGCAGCAACGACTTTCGCCCTGCCCTCAAGCGCATTGGTGACTTGATCGCCGCCCGCTTGGATCCAGGCTGCATTAAAGAGCGCCTGATCGACACCGATCCGATGGCGGCGGGTTTGCAGCCGGAGTGTACGGTGGTTGACCGCGTTATCAACAGCGCCACGGGGGTTCCAAAAGACGAGGTGATTCCTAGCTGTGGGGCAGGCGTTGCTCCGCCTTGTTGGCGAATGCAGGCACCTGGAGCTGATGGCAATACGTGCAGCGCCGGCGAGTCGCGCGTGGCTGTAGACCGCGCTGGCAAGGACGCCACCCCCGGAACCGTTCAAGGGGTCAAATGCCGCACCTGCGCCCGCGCTGGAGACGAGCGCTGCCCGGGCTAAGGTCGTAGGGAATTTTGTGAAAAACGGCCCCCGCTCCGTCTGGACGCGGGGGTTTTGCTTTCGAAGCGCTAATATCGCTGCATGCGATGCCCGCACTGTGGCTTGGATGGCTCCGGATCGGCCCGCTTCTGCGCGGGATGCGGTCACCGCTTGCCTGATCCTTCTGCCGGACACGCGCACGGTCCGCAGGTGCTTGTGGCCACCTGCCACCGCTGTGGCGAAACGCTATCTCCTGACAGCTATTTTTCGCGTGGTTTGAACATCGCCAAGCTGGTGGCGCTGTTGCCCATCACGTTCATTCTGCCGATCTTGTTTTTTTTCCTGCGTAAAGATCGCTTGATTTGTGGCAACTGCCGCAAGCTGCTGCCGCCAGCGGCCATCATGCCGTTGCTGCCAGCCATGCCCGACGGGGCCGGCTCGGCGCTGGTGCTTTCGGGGGACACCACGGCGCTCACGTTCAACTCGCCTGAGGGCCGACAGTTGGCTAAAGCCAGCCGCGGCGCCAAGGCCCGCGCGGTGCTGTTTGCGATGTTTGCCATGCCGGTGTCTCTGCCTGCTTTTGCCTTCTTAGGCAGCTTAGGGTGGGCCGAGATGGCGATGGTAGGCTTGCCTGGCGGGCTTTTGCTTGCGGGCTCTGTAAGTGCGTTTCGCCGCGCAAGCTTGTTGGCGCGGCGGGCGCGGGAATTGGAATCGAAGCACGTGCGCCGCCAGATCCTCGCGCTGGCCCAACGGCAACAGGGGCGCCTCAATGTGGCGCAGGTCGCGGCGGCCTTGGGCTGCGATTTCAAAGATGCAGAGGCAATGCTGGATACCATGGTGGACGGGCGTCACGTGGACGTGGAGGTCACCGACGACGGGCGCTTGGTTTATGTGTTTCCGGATCTCGTCCCTTCGCCTTAGCGACGCAGCCGACGCAAAAGCTTCGTGGGCAAATCGGCCAGCTCTTCGGCGCCGGGATAGCCCAGCAGTTTGAGCAGGCGCGTGTACACCGCAAAGCACACCACAATCACGGCGAACAGCACCAGCGCGCCCGCGAGGCCCTTGCCCCCGGCGCCCACGGGCAAGCCAGCCATGCGCGCCAAGCCCAAGCCCAGGGTGTGAAGGCCAAACGCCAGCGCGCCCAAAACGCCGTTTGCCAGAGCCAACCGCGAGGCCATGCCCGGCCAACCTCGCGTCCAAGGATTGCCCACGAGCTTTGTGTAGAATAGCCGCAGCACAAGGTAATTGATCGTGGCGCCGATGGTGGTACCCAGCGCCAGGCCGGGCGTGCCCAACTTGCGATACGTCAAAGCGTTGAACACCACGTTGCCCAACACAGCCAAGCTTGAAGCCAACATGGGCAAGCGCGGCCGATCGATGGCGTAGAACGCAGGCACCAAGTTCTTCATCATGCTGTAAGGCAAAACGCCCAGGAGGAAGGCTTGCAACACCAGCGCGGTCGCTTGCGTGTCGGCATGAGTGAATTCGCCGCGCTCGAACAACAGGGTCACCACCGGTTCGGCAAGCACAATCAACCCCACGGTGCTGGCGCTGCCCAGCATCCACACCCCGCGTAGGCTCTCGGCCGTCTTCGCCAGCAGCGCGTTGCGATCGTTCTTTGCAGCCGCCTCGGACACGCGCGTGGTGGTGACGGTGGCCAATGCCACCCCAAACAATCCCACAGGCAGATAAAACAAGCGGAACGCGTAAGTGAGGTAGGTTTGCGGCCCGTCACCCAAATTGGCGGCAAAGCGCGTGTTGACGAAGATATTGATTTGAACCGCGGCCGCGCCAATCACCGCGGGCGCCATCAAACGCACAATTCGACGCACGCCCTCATCGCGCCACAGGCCCGATATGGCGAAGCGGGGGCGAAAGCCGGTGGCCCACAAGCTGGGCACCTGACAAAGCCCCTGCACCGCGCCCGCCAGCAGCGTGACAAGCGCAAACCAAACCACGGCCTGCAAGGCCGGCACACCCAAAACCAGCAGCGTAAAGCCGCCGGCGATCGACACCACATTGAACAACGCGGGCGCGATGGCCGGCGTGGCGAAACGGTTTTGCGCGTTCAGCATGCCCATCCACGCAGCGCTCACGCTCACCAAAGTGAGCACAGGCATCATGATTTGCGCCAAGTGGCTGGTGAGCGCGAGCTTGCTGTCATCGCCCTTGAAGCCACCAGAAATCAGCAACACCAATTGTTCGGAAAATACGACGCCCGCTAAGGTGAGAAGGCCAGTCACCAGCAAAACGCCGGTGACAACCAGGTTGCCCAAGCGAAAGGCGTGAGCTTTGCCATCGTTTTGCAATGACTTGGTAAAGGTGGGAACAAACGCCGCCGACAGGGCGCCTTCCGCAAACAAATCGCGCATCAAATTGGGAATGCGAAACGCAACCGTGTACGCGTCGCTGATGGCGCTGGCGCCAAACAGCGCGGCAAACATGGATTCGCGCACAACGCCCAGCACCCGCGACGCCATCACGGCCAGGCTTAAGACGAACGACGCGCGAAGGGTGCTATGGGCCATGGTCGATGTTGGGGTTAGCGCGATTTGCCGCTGCGGCTTGCGGTTCTTCTTTGTGCCATCCATAAGGCGGTTGAGGCAAAAATTTGCGTCTCTGCTTTGCTTTGCCCCTCTGCCTGCAATCCGCCGTACAGCGCCGGCAGCCACGCTTGCAGGCCCACAACGTGGCCCGCTTCGTTGCACACGCCCGCGATGGCAGCCGGGGCCTCGTAAGGGTTGTGCGCATCACCCAAGCCCGCCCATTCGTCGCAATAGCGAAACACAACCTGGCCGGACTGCTCAAGCGAAAGCCTATCGGGGCTGTGGTAAGCCGCCGCGAAATTCGCCGGCAGGTGCAGCACACGGCCAGCGGGAATGCCGGCGGTAAATGGCGTAGGTTGGCCTTCAACGCGCAAACAAACTTGCTTAGCCACGGGCAGTGTCACCAGTTCCACGCGGCCGGGAAGCAGACCCAAGTCGCACAAACTGGCAAAGCCAGGACCTAGGCCCAGCGTCGGGCCGCCGGCGGCGGCGTGTGCGTGGATCGCCGCTGCCGCGCGGGCGTTTGGGGTGATGGTTGCGGCGACCACAACGCAATCGGCTGGGTCAAAGGTTTCGTCGGACGCGTCCAAGCTCCAACGCACAACAGATGCTCCCGGCACTGAGGGCGCCGCCACGTCGGCGGGCAGCACCACCGCAAGCCGCAGCTGTGCCGGCGCGGCCACGACTTTCACAAACCCAGGCTGCGGCGAATGCGCGCCACAGGCTCTTCGGTGTTGGGCACGAACGGCGCGCCCGTGATGAGTTCGGCCAACGCCATGTAGCGGCGAGAGGCTTCCACTCGAACCTCATCGGTCAGCGGGGGCGGTGGCCCGTCGCCGCGGTAGCCTTGCGCCACGAAGCTGTTGCGCACGTAATCTTTGTCGAGCCCGCGCGGATCCTCGCCCCGCTCGAAACGCATTTGGAAGTCGTCGGCGAACCAATAGCGGGAACTATCGGGCGTATGGATTTCGTCGATAAAACACAGGCTGCCATCGGGGCGGCGGCCGATTTCGTACTTCGTATCCACCAAGATCAAACCGCGGCGCGCGGCTTCTTGTTGGCCAAAGGCGAACAAGCTTTGGCACATGGCTTCGGCGGTCACAAAATCGCTTTCACTGATCGCCCCACGCTGCAGAAGTTCATCGCGCGACACCGATTCGTCGTGTCCGCCTTGGGCGGCTTTGGTGGAGGGCGTGAGGATCGGTGCGGCCAGAGGCTGATTGCGCCGCATGCCTTCGGGCAAGGCAAAGCCACAGAAGCTGCGCGCGCCCTGCTCGTAGTGGTACCAAATGGAGGTTTTTGTGGTGCCCGCCAAATACGCACGCATCACGAATTCCACCGGCAAAGGCTCGCATTCGATCGCCACCATCACCGACGGATCGGGTGTGCTGATGACATGATTGGGCACCAGATCTTTGGTGAGGTCGAACCAATGCCGCGCCATGCGGTTGAGCACCTGGCCTTTGAAGGGAATCGTGCCCAACACCACGTCAAAGGCGCTGATGCGATCGCTCACGATGATGGTGCGCTTGCCGTCCTTTGTGTAACAGTCGCGCACTTTGCCCACGTAGGCGCTGCCCAACTCGGGAAAGTTTGACCGATCCAAAGTGTGGGACAGCTGATCCTCAATCTGTTTGATGTCGATCATGCACGGGCTCCAGGGCGCGGTGGCTACGCTTAGGCGAGATCAGAATCAGCCAACGCCCTATCAATGATCGCGTCGGCGTGGCGCAAGTGATGATTCAAATCAAAACACTGCGCAATTTCGGCGGCGGTGAGGCGCGAAGCGATGTCAGCGTCGTCCGTCAGCAACTGCTGAAACGACGGCCCTTTGGCTTCAGGCAGGCCAATGCGCGCCGCCACCAACAGAGCGTTGCGCTGAACCAATTCGTAGGCAGCTTGGCGGGCCATGCCCTTGCGCACCAACGCCAGCATCACCGCTTCGCTAAAGTACAGGCCCCCCGTAAGATTCAGGTTCTGCAACATGCGGGCTTCGTTGATGCCCAAGCCTTCAACCAACGAAGCGGCACGACGAACCATGAAATCAGCCAGCGCGGTGGCGTCGGGACCAATTGTGCGCTCAACCGATGAGTGGGAAATGTCGCGCTCGTGCCACAGCGCCACGTTTTCGCGCGCGGCTTGTTCGTAGCTGCGCAACAGGCGCGCCAGGCCGCACAGGTTTTCCGACAAGATCGGGTTCTTCTTGTGAGGCATCGCCGATGAACCCTTTTGGCCCTTGCCAAACGCTTCAATGGCCTCACCCACCTCGGTGCGCTGCCAGTGGCGCACGGTGACCGCCAGGCGCTCCACCGCTGTGCCCAAGCGGCTCAAGGCCGAGAAGAACGCCGCGTGACGGTCGCGCGCCACGATTTGCGTGGGCACGGTTTCCGCCCGCAAACCCAGCTTTGCCAAAGCCTTGGCTTCAATTGCCGGATCCAAATTCGCGTAAGTGCCCACGGCGCCGGCAATTTTGCCCACGGCCACTTCTTCACAAGCACGCTGCAATTCCCGGCGGGCGCGGCCCAGTTCCGCGTAAAACCCTGCAAACACCAGCCCCGCCGTGATGGGTTCGGCGTGAATGCCGTGAGAGCGGCCAATCATGGGGGTCTTGCGGTGCTCTTCGGCTTTGGCGCGGCAGGCTTGCCGCAACAAATCCACCCCAGCCAAAATTTCCACGCCGGCTTCTTTGAGCAGCATCGCAAACGAAGCGTCCAAAACGTCTGAGCTGGTCATGCCCAGGTGCAACCAACGTGCGGGCTCTTGGGCCAGCTCTTCCACGTGGGTCAGAAACGCGATCACGTCGTGTTTGGTGCGTGCTTCGTGCTCCAAGATGGCAGCCGGATCCAGTTTGCCGCCCGCACGCGCACGCACATCGGCCGCGGTGCCTGCTGGCACAAGCTCTGCCTCTTCCATGGCTTGGCAGGCGGAAAGCTCCACCTCCAACCAGGTGTTGTAACGCTTAAGGTCAGACCAAAGGTCTCGTAGGGCGGGGCGGCTGTATCGTTCGAGCATCGTTGTCCGTGGCGATTGGTGGCGATTGGAGAAGGAAAAAGCATGTACCTAGCGAAATCGCAGCCCGGTAGCAACCGCACGACCTGCCTGGCCGTCGCGGCCAATGCCGTTGCAAGTTTTCCCACTTCAGCACGGCGGCCCGTTGAGACATTGGGACTTTTTGCCCAGGAGACCTCGTGGCCACTTCACAGACGAATCAGAATTTGTTTTTGCTTGCGGGATTGGCTTTGGCCCTGGGCGGCGCCTGCGCCAAGGCTGACGTTGACACCTCAGGCTCCCCAGGAGGTTCGGGCCCGGGACAAGGCGGCAACGGAGGCGGTGGCTTTGCGAACTTTGGCGGCCTCAACGGCGGCTTTAGCCCCCTGCCCTGCGCCAATGACGTGTGCGAAGACTTTCCTGCAGCGCCCATCGTTGAAGCGGGTGCGGAAGGCGTGGAGGGCCAATTCAGTGGCGCCGGCAGCGACGGCGGAGGCCCCTGCATCATGGAGCCAGAAGATGGCTCGTTGTTTCCCAGCAACTGGCTGCGCCCGCGCATCCGCTGGACGGGCGCCACGGGCCCTGTGCAGCTGAAGTTCACCGCGCCGAAGCAGAAGCACGAGTTGGTGGTGTACACCACGGCCAGCGAATGGAAGATGCCCAAAGATATGTGGCGAAGCTTGAGCAGCCATGCGCGCGGCGGCAACGTCACGGTGCAAGTGCGCGTGCCCGGGGGCGGCACCAGCAAAGCGCGGTTTGGCATCTCGAACGTAGAGGCCTCAGGCTCCATGGTGTTCTGGGCCGCCAAACCTGCCGAGGTGGGCAAAATGCCCACGGACCCCACAGTGGAAAACGATTCCGAGCTGCGCGGGTTTGCGGTGGGCGACGAATCCACCGTGGTGGCCTTGCGCATTCCTGACATTGAACAGCCCAGCCGCACGCAGGGTGGAGAGCCGCGCAAGCCTCGTTGCATTGGCTGCCACGTGGCCACGCCTGATGGACAATATGTGGCGTTTACCGATCACTGGCCGTGGAACTCCGTGATTGCAGGCGTGAAACCCGATGTGCGGGGCAAACCGCTGCCCAGCATGAGCCAAGGTGGCCTCTCGGCTTTGAACCGGCCGTGGGGCGGCATGATGGCGTTTTCAAATCGGCATTGGACAACCGGTGACCGAACCATGGTTGTGTCGTCAAGCTTGCAAAATCCCATGGCGCCTTGGGCAACCGACAACAACAAGAAGGCCGAGCTGGTTTGGTACAACCTGGATTCACCGGCGCCCATGGATCCCAAGTTCACGGTGAGGGGCGTGCAGTTCGGCGTGATCGCGCGAGAAGGCGATACGCGCGGCGCGGCTTCGCCCGATTGGAGCAAAGATGGCACCCGCATCGCTTACGCCTCAACCAACGGCGGCAACTTGGATGGCCGCTTGGAAAAAGGCGCCACCGACTTGTACACGGTGCCGTTTAACAACCGCGCGGGCGGCCCCGCAACGCCGGTGCCGGGGGCCTCGGAGGCGGATTTTGAGGAGTACTACCCAGCGTGGTCGCCCGACGACCAACTTATCGCCTACAACCGCGTTCCTGCCGGGCAAACCATGTACGCCAACCCCAACGCCGAGCTGTTCGCAGTGTCCGTGCGCAGCGGACAATCGCTGCGCCTGGCCGCCAACGATCCGCCCGCCTGCTCGGGCAAAAAGAGCCCAGGCATCAACAACCATTGGGTGCGCTGGTCGCCCAGCGTGCAGTCCTCCGGCTCATCAACTGTGTATTGGATCGTGTTTTCGTCCAACCGCGGCGACATTCCTCCCGTGAAAAGCAACCACGCAAACCCGCAAATGCCCGGTGGCAGCTTGGTGCAGGTGTCGCAACTTTATATGTCGGCCGTTGTGGTTAACGAAAATGGCGTTCAGACTTTCCCCGCCATTTATCTTTGGAATCAGCCCACCGACACGCTGAACACCACCCCGGCCTGGGAAGCCTTCCAGCTGCCACCGGTGTTGTAATCGCGTGCTGCATGTCACGCTGGGTCCGCCCAGCGCGGCGCACCATTGCTTGAGGCGCTTTCACCCAGGCTGCATAACGGTTAAGTTTACCGGTCTATATGCACCTTGCGCGCTCGAACCCCCTCAAATCCTTTTTCTTGTTGGCGGCCCTAACAGGTGCGGCGCTCGCCCCCGTTGCGGCCGCCGCCCCTCCAGAGTTGATCAAGCCATCTGACGCCGCGAACGCCGAAGCCACCCAGGCCACAAAACAGATCAAGCTGCAAAAGGGCGTGCAGGCAAACCTCTGGGCCGCCGAGCCCCTGCTGGAAAACCCCGTCGCGTTTTCGTTCGACGAAAAGGGCCGCATGTTCGTGGCCGAAGGGTTTCGCATTGCCTCCGCCGTTTTGGACAACCGCGGCGCCAGCGGGTGGGCGAAAGAGGCGTTCAAAAGCAAAGCCTCACCAGAGCGCATGTCGAAAATCGGCGACGAAATCATCGATGCGGAGTTGGCAGCCCGCACGGTGGCCGACCGCGAGCTACTGGTCCGCACGTACTTCGAAGGTGACTTGGAACGCTTCACGAAAGACTCCGACATCATCAAGCGCGTGGTAGACGTGGATGGCGACGGGGTGGCGGATCAATCCACGCTGTTTGCCGATGGTTTCAATCAACCCATGGATGGTTTGATGTCAGGTGTTCTGGCGCGGCAGGGGCAGGTGTGGATCACCAACATCCCAAGCGTTTGGCGACTATCCGACAAAGACAACGATGGCGCCGCCGACGCCCGCGAAGTGATGTCAACGGGCTACGGCGTTCGCTACGCCTTCATGGGTCACGACATGCACGGCCTGCGTTTGGGCCCGGACGGACGCATGTATTTCAGCATTGGCGATCGGGGCGCCTCGGTGAAAACCCGCGAGGGCAAACTGCTGTCAATCCCTGACCGCGGCGGCGTGTTTCGCTGCGAACTTGATGGCAGCCGGCTTGAACTGGTGGCGCAGGGGCTTCGCAACCCGCAAGAGCTTGCCTTCGACAAGTTCGGCAATTTGTTTACCGGCGACAACAATTCAGATGGTGGCGACAAAGCCCGGTTCATCCACTTGGTAGACGGGGGCGAGTACGGCTGGCGGGTAGGCTTTCAATACCTAAACCGACCGGTGCAGCGCGGGCCTTGGAACACGGAAAAGCTGTGGCAGCCGCAATTCAAAGGGCAAGCGGCTTACCTCCTGCCCCCCGTTGAAAACATCACCAGTGGCCCCTCGGGCCTCACCTACCATCCGGGCACCGGGCATTTGCAGGCCTACCGCGATCATTTCTTCTTGGCCGATTTTCGTGGGCAACCCAGCAGCAGCGGCATCCACAGTTTTCAGGTGCAGCCACGCGGTGTGAACTTCAAACTTGTGGGTCGGAAGGACTTTGCGTGGGGCGTGTTGGCCACAGATGTCGACTTCGGTCCCGACGGCGCGCTTTACATTTCGGACTGGGTGCTGGGTTGGTCTGGTACGGGCAAGGGCCGCATTCACCGTCTCACCGACGAAAAGCCCGCGGCGGCCCCGCCCGGTGAAAGCGTTCAAGCCCTTTTGGCCGGCGACTGGCGCGCACGCACACCCGATTCGCTGTCCGCGTTGTTGTCGCATCCCGATGTGCGGGTGCGCATGGAAGCACAATTCCAGTTGGTGCAAAACGGCCGCGACGACTTGCTGTTGCAGGCAGCTCAGCCTGGACAGCCGTTGCTTGCGCAGCTGCATGGCGTTTGGGGTGTGGGCCAGATCCTGCGCGCGGCGCCCGGCGCCAAGGCGCGTCCAACCACCAAACCTGCAGACCTTCAAACCGCCTTGGTGGCGCGTTTGACCGCAAAACCGGGTAAGGACGATGAGGTGCGCGTACAAGCTGCGCGGGTGCTGGGAGACCACGTGGCGGAAGGCTCGGTTGAACCGTTAACGCAAGCGCTCGCGGACAAAAGCGACCGCGTGCGCTTCTTCGCCGCACAGAGCTTGGCGCGCTTGCAAGTAAACGCGCCTGCCACCACCACCGCAGCGTTGGCGATGCTTGCGAAGAACGCGGACCGCGATCCCTTCCTCCGTCACGCGGGGGTTCAGGTGTTAACGGCCGGCTCAACACCTGAGGCCTTGGCCGATCTGACCAAGCACCCCTCAGCGTCGGTGAGGTTGGCGGCGGTGGTGGCCCTGCGCCGGCTTGCGTCCCCCCTGGTTGCAAGGTTTCTGCAGGACAAGGACATGCTGGTGGTGCGAGAAGCCGCCCGCGCGATCAACGATGTACCTATCGATGAGGCCACGGGAGCTTTGGCCAATCTCGGTCCCTCGACCCAATGGCGCAAAGACGAGGCCATCGCTATGCGTGTGATTCACGCAAATTTTCGTCAGGGCACCGCGGAGGCGGCGCAGGTGTTGGCCACACTGGCCGCCGATCGCGCCACGGCGGCCACGCTTCGGCGCGAAGCCATCACCGCTTTGGGCACGTGGGCGACGCCGCAACCTCGAGACAGGGTCACTGGCAAATACCGCCCCTTCCCCAAACCAGCGCGCGACGGGAAGGTCGCGTCGGACGCGCTGGCCTTGGTCCTTGATAAGTTGTTGCTGCCAAGACAGCCCGAGGTCTTCGTTGCTGCGGCGGCCACCGCGGCGCAAATGAAGTTAACCGCCGCCGGCCCGGCGCTGGCTCAGGCTGTGACCAAAAGATGGGACAATCAAGACGTGCGTTTGGCGGCGCTCAAGGCGCTTTCGGATTTGAACGCCCCGCAACTGCCCCAAGTGCTTCCTTTGGCTGCCAAAGACCCTTCCCCGCAGGTGCGGCTGTGGGGATTGAAGGCGCGCGTGAAAGCCGAACCAGAGGCCGCCGTGGGATTGATAGATGAAGCCTTGCGCAAAGGCGCGATCGAGGAAAAGCAGGCCGCCGTGGGGTTGCTTGCGGCGCTCAAGGACGAGCGGGCCACAGAGCGTTTGTTCGCCTTGATGGAGGACCTGTTGGCCAGCAAGCTTCCCCGTCCGATGACCTTGGACGTGTTGGAGGCGGCCAAGCAAAAGAACCAACCGGCGCTGCAGGCCAAGCTTGCGCAGCATGAAAAAGCACGTCCCGAAACCGATCTAGGCCCGTACGTTGAGGCCGCATCGGGCGGCGATGTAGAGCTGGGACGGCGCGTGTTCATGTACCACACCCAGGTGCAATGCCGCCGCTGTCACAGCGTGGAGGGCCATGGCGCCGAAGTGGGCCCCGAGCTTAGAGGCGTTGGCCGCAAACGCTCGCCCGAGTACCTGCTTGAGGCGGTGGTTTTCCCCAGCAAGCATTTTGCGCCTGGCTTTGAATCGGTTCTGGTGACGATGAAAACCGGTTCAATTCACGGCGGCACGGTGAAGCGCGAAACCCCCAAAGTTTTGCTGCTGGATTCCGTGGAAGAGGGGGCGCTTTCGTTGGAGAAAAAGCAGATTGCCGATCGCGAGCCCGGCGCCTCCGGCATGCCCGATGGCTTCGGCGACATTCTGACCAAGCGCGAGCTGCGCGATTTGATCGCGTACCTGTCGTCGTTGAAATAGGGCCTAGCGGCTGGGGGGTTGGGGCAATTGCAACACCCCCACCCCCACCAAGATGCCCACCACCCCCACCGTCACGAACACCAGGGCGCGCAGAGTGGACCGGCTCAGCACGCGCGCCAAAGTGGTTTCCCCCTGCACGCGGGGGCGCACCAGCGCTTGCAGCACGCCACTGACAATCAAGATGATGCCGCTGAGTAAGAAAAAGGTTTGCATCTAAGAGGCCCCCTGCCCCGCTTGGGCGGAAAGTTCCTGATCTAGAAGCCGCCGGTAGGCCTGCATTAGCTTGCGGGTCACCGGCCCAGGTAGGCCCGCCCCAACGGGAGCGCCGTCAATTTGGGTCACGGGCAAAATGCCTCGGGCAGCGCTGGTGACAAAGGCCTCATCGGCGCCGCGAAGGTCATCGGGTGAAAATCGGGTTTCCACGCAAGGAAGGCCTTCTGCGCGCGCGAGCGCTAGCACTTTGCCGCGGGTGATTCCGGCCAAGATGCCCACGGACAGAGCTGGCGTCAGCAACACGCCACCCGCCACCGCAAACACGTTGCTGGTTGCGCCTTCGGCCACAAATCCGTCTGGTGAGCAAAGAATCGCTTCATGCACCCCTGGCCGCCGGGCGCGGGCTTGGCCCACCGCCAGCACATTGTTTAGGTAGTTTCCTGACTTCACTGAGGGATCCAGCGCGCCCGGGTGGTTGCGGGTGATGGAGACGATCTCGACCGCCACGCCGGATTCGTAAAGCTCGGGGGCGGGCGCGTTCAAAGGCTGAACGATGACAATCAGCTGAGGGTCCTGCGCCGACATGGGGTCAAGGTTTCCCGACTGGCCCACTCCGCGGGTGACCACGATGCGCACGCGGGATTCGGGATTTCCTGCGGCCGCCACGGTGGCGCGAACGGCGGCCACGATGTTTTCCCGGGACGGCAAACTCATTCCAACGCTATGGGCCGAGCGGGCCAGTCGGTCCAGATGTTCTTCTAAAGCGAACAACCGCCCGTTCACGGTGCCCAGTGTCTCGTAAACACTGTCCCCGTATAGGAATCCGCGGTCGAAAACTGAGACTTTCGCGAACTCGGGCTCGACAATTTGACCGGAGATGTAAACACGGATTGACATAACGCAGTTAACAAAGCTAGTACACAGAAGGACCTAGGGCCATAGTGAGGCGGACGCTTGAACATCCTGAGGCTGCGATGCCAGGACGCGGAGGAGTTTGAAGGCGCTCTTCAAACCAATGAGGACGGAACGCAAGTTTTTTGTCCAACAACCACGAAACTCGATTGCGAGGTTCCGGTGGTCGTTGAGCTGGTTTGCAAGGCGCTTCCCAACCGCGTGATGATTAAAGGTAGTGTGGTGAGTTGGCGGCAGGCGCTGCCACGTTTGCGCGTGCGCGCAGGGGCCACCGTTAGGTTTGATCCCAGCGAGGCGCAAAAGGTGGAGTTTGTGATCGAAACCCTCAAAGGGGTGCGGCCACCAACACCCCGGCGGAAGCACACGCGGTTGCCGGTGGCGCTTGCGGCCAAGCTACGGCTGGACGCACAGCCGGCCACCTTGGAGGCCGAGCTGCGCGAAATCAGCGTAAGCGGTGCTTTGGTGGGGGGCATCGCCCAGCCGCCCATTGGCACCGATGTGGTGTTGGAATTTCTTCCACCAGGGGGCGCATCGCCCATGGACCTGGCGGGGCGCGTGCTGTACCACGCGGGCGATGACGGCACGGGCATCCGGTTTCTGTTCCGGGAGGGCGGCGGTTCCCGGCGGCTGCGCGAGCTGGTTCGGCGAATCAAACAGGCTTAAGCGGCCCGCTCATGTCGCTAGGCCGGCGCGCTCCGGTTGCCGCTGCGCTATGATGAACGCATGGCCGAGGAACTGTTGCTCCTCTCGCCCGCGCAAATCGAAGCCGCAGCCAATGTGGGGCGCTTGGCGCGGTTGGCAGAGCGATTGGTTGAGGAGCGCAGCTGGAGTGGAGTGGACATGCTGCTCACCCATGCCACGATGGACGTGATTCCTGTAGAAGAGCTGGCCAGCGCGGCGCGCGCCATTGACCGGGCGCTGGCGCGGATCCCTGAAGCGCGCAGCCGGCGCGCCAGTGTGATCCGGGAAATTGCCACGCTAAGAACGCTGGCGGGCAGTGCGATCGCCAAGCGGCTCAAGCACGATCCGCTCACAGCTCCGGAGCGTGAACTCATGGTTTTGGCCGCAGAATTGATGATGGCGGCGGGCGAGCCAAGGCGAGCGGCCGTGCTGTTCGAGCGCGCCCACGAAGATATGCGGGCGGCCGATGCCTATGGCGCCACCGGCGACCTGGAGCGAATGGAAGCCTGTCATGACCGGATCGAAAACAGCCGCGGCCAGCGGCTGGCGGCCTCGCAGTTGACCCGAAAGGTGCAAACGCTGATGGAAGCAGGCGAGCGCTTGGCGGCATTCGTGCTCCTGCAGAATGCCACCGCCGAGCTATTGACCGCCAGCGGGCTCACAAACGCATTTCACGAGCTAGGCCGGCGGCTATGCCGTGGCCGCGCCTTAACAATGGTGGCGCGGGGGCAGAACAAAATAGGCGTGAGGTTCGCTGGGTTGCCGGCGGTGATGGGCCGCGATCCAGGATGCGAGCTGCCCCTGCGCGATCTGGGCGTGTCGAGAAAGCACGCGATCATCGTATCGGACAACGGCCGCATGGTGATCGAAGATGCCGGCAGCCGGGCGGGCACCACAGTGGCGCACGCGCGTTTGGTGGGTCGCGTTCCCTTGGCCAACGAAATGGAGCTGGGTTTGGGCAAAGCGTGCCGGCTGCGTGTGGAGGCCACGGCCGTTTTGGCGAAAATTGTGGGGTTGACCGGGCTTGATCGAAACCAGAAATCTTTCGTGGGCGAAAGCCCCATGCCGTTGCATGCGGCCTTCCCAGAAGCCGAGGGGCTTGTGCTACAGCTTGAGGGCGGCGTGGCGCGGCTTGAACGCCTGGCCAGCCGACCTTTGCGTGTCGCTGGGAACCTAGTGGGCTTGGGATGCGACCTGATGGCGGGCGATGTGATCGAGCTGCTGGACGATCAACGCCAGCCCACCCTTGTGCTTGAAGTGCTGATGTGACTCATCAAACCGCGGACGATCCCGACGCTCTCGACAAGCTGCGCGCGCGTCTAGCAGCGTCTCCCGCGGACGAAGGGGTGAAGCTTCGTTTGGCGCATGCGCTTGTGCGCGCGCAAGAACATTCATCGGCGCAGACCCTGCTTGGCAGCCTCACAGCGTCGCGCGATGACAGCGTGTGGACGCAGGCGGTTTCGCTGTTGGCGCAAATTCACGAACTGGCGGGTCGCCAAGACGAAGCCACCGTGCTGTGGGAACAGCTGCTGGCCCTTGACGTTGACCATCCGGCGGCGCGGGCCCATCTGGCGCGGCTGCACAAAACGCTTGTGCCCAATGTGCCGCTCGCCCGGCGCGCCGACGCCACTTTGATGTCACCTGAAGGTGTGGTGGCGTCACGCTACGAGATCTTGGCGGAACTGGGGCGGGGCGGCACGTCGACCGTGTTTTTGGCCCGCGACGCGCATCTAGATTTGCACGTGGCCCTCAAGGTTTTGCACCCGTTTTTGGGTGCGGCCACGCGAGTTGAGTTTCGGCAACGGTTCTTCCGCGAGGCGCGCATGGCGGCGGCGCTACGCCACCCCGGGGTTGTGGCCATTTACGACCTGGACGAGAGCACCCGCAGCTTGGCGATGGAGTATTTGCCGCTGGGTACTTTGCGACACCGCCTCACGCAGCTGGGAGCTCAGAGCGAGGGCGCACCGTTGCCCGTGGGCGAAATTGAAAGCTTGACCCGAGGGCTGCTCGGCATCCTTTCGCATGTGCATAGCGCAGGCCTCGTCCATGGAGATCTCAAGCCTCGAAACATCTTGCTGCGCGAGCGAGGCGTGCCAGTTCTGGGCGACTTTGGTGTGGCGCGCCTCATGGCCATCGACCCGGCGGCGGCTGGGCCGGCCGGAACGCCGCTTTATTTCGCGCCTGAGCAGTTGCGGGGCGCCCCATCTACAATCAACACGGATCTGTTTGCACTCGGGGCCATGATTTGGGAGATGGCGGCTGGGCGGCCCATGCGCACACGCGCCGATCTCACCAGCGGACGCTTTGCCGCACCGGCCTTGCCGCCCGAAGCGGTGGCGCATCTCGCAACGGCACGCGGCCAGCTGCTGCGCGTGGTGCAGTGGACCACTGTGGAAGATCCAGAGCGGCGACCCGAATCCGCAGCGCAAGTGCTGGAAGTTATGGGTTAGTATCCCGCCCCCATGCTGATGTTTTGGATACGCGCGGCTCTGGTTGCATTCACCGTTTTGACAACGGGGGCTGTGCAAGCGCAGGTGCAGACGGGCAACCTTCTGCGGGGCAAACAGCCGGTGGCTTCGGCGGGCGTTGTGGGGGCATCGCAGCTTACAAATGGCGTGGCCGTTGCCGAAGGCGAGTTCTGGCTAACCCAGCACAGCGCCCGGCTACGCAACCGCGACGCCTACGCAATTTATGATCTGGGCGGCCCGCGGCCCATTCGTTGCGCATTTTTGCAGGGTGACAACGACGACAGCTACCACGTGGAAGGCTCCATCAACGGCGACAAGTTCTTCCCTATGTTCGTCGCGGCCGGGGTTCCCGGAGCGGGCATGCGCACGCGCACGTTGAAGTTGGTGGCCACCGCCCGTTTCGTGCGGGTGCAGGCCCGCGGCGGCGATGGCTCGTACAGCGTCTCGGAAATGGGGATATACGACGTGTGCCCCACCCCGTGGCCAAACGAACTTCAGCGCGAAAGTGGCACCGCGGTTCACGATGTCATCGCATCCATGGCGCTTTGGTTCACGGCCGCCACCGTGCTTCTCATCTTTGTATTCTCGAGCCGGCGGCGCTTATGGACGGCTTTGGCCGCTTGCCTACCACTGGCTTTGTTGATCGTGGTCAGGCGGGAACTCGTGATGTTGTATCCCGACTTTCAGCAGGTGGAGTCGCTTACCCTTTGGGCCATGGTGATTGCAGGCGCGATTGCCGTTAAGTGGTATTTGAGCCAACGCAAAACGCCTTCCCCCACCCCGTCGGGTGGCTAGGCCCCCCATGTCAAACCATAATTTTATGGTGAAATTGGATATGCTTGGAGCACGGCGTAACGAGCCTTCCGCAGGTACGAATTGACGTTCACCGCGGAAAAAATTTTCGGTGGCAACCCAGGGCGCATATAGTCGCGCCGTGGGTTCGGAGGCATCGATTCCGATACGCGCTCCCGTTCCCGCGGGCGCGTCTCCGGAGCCGGCCGCTTTGGCGTCGGCGGCCCATGCTTTATGCGACGCTGGCCGCACGATGGAAGCCGAGACCATCGCGCGGTGGCTCGTGCATCAGCATCCGCAGTTCTCTGGCGCGCGCGTTTTGCTGGGACGGGTGCTGTTCGAGCAAGAGCGCTTGAGTGAAGCCGCAGATGTCCTGCGCGCCACCACCATTCAATACCCCGCCTCTGTGGCGGCTTATCGGTGGCTGGCCGAAGTTTTGGTTCGCCAGGGGCTATGGGCACGCGCTCGGGCTGTGCTGAACCAGGCCGCGATGTTGTCGCCGGCCAATCGTCGCATTGGCCAGTTGCAACGGTTGGCGGGCCAAAGCGGCGAGCGGGCCCAGGTGGTGGCCGATGATTCAACCACGCGGGCCATGAATTTGGCGGAAATGCCTCGCCCAACCTTGCCCCCCATCCCTGCGCAGGGTTTGTCGCCAAAAGAACGTCGCAATCGCCTTACGGAAGAAGATCCCACCCCCACGGGCATCGCGCCCCCAGAGACCCCGCTTTACGCGCGGCCCGACTTCATCCGGGTCCCCAAGAGCACCCCGATGCCCCTCGCTTCGGGGGCGCCGGCGCAGGGCAAGCGCGCCACGCTTGAGTGGCCCGCCGCCGCCCCCCGCAGCTCGAACGCGCTTGTTCCCGCCTACACCGAAAGCGCGATGATCAATGTGTTGCAGCAGCCCACGGGGGAGCCCACGGCGGTTGAGCGCACGCCCCCGGTCACCTGGCAGGGCATTCCCTTACTCGATCGACATTGGCGCCAGCGGTGGCACAAGGGCGCGGTGCTGGCAGCGGGGCTTTTCGCTACGGCGTGCTTGGGTTTTTTAGGCCTGAAGTGGCTGCTGGTGTCCCCAAAACCTCACGCGCCCCAAGAGGTGGCTTCTGCAACGCAGCCAATCAGCGCCGAGGCGCTCCATTCCGCAAGCGGCCTCATCGAGTCGCTGATGTTGGCCACACCCGCTTCGCTGCGAGACGCTGTTGAAAAAGCGCAGCAGCTAGACGAGCCCTCGGCGCTGGTTTTCACGCATTTGGCCCGGGGTTTGCTGCTGGTGGATTACGGTCTCACCATGGACAACAAAGACATAGACACGCCGGCGCGGTGGCCCGAGGGGTTAACGGCATCGCTGGCGGATGCCGCGGTGGCCGCGCAAACGTTAAGCGCGCTTGGCCACGGCCGCGTGGAACAGGCCCGCGCCCTGATTCAAGGCGCCCGACCGGCCGACGCGCAAGCGCCGTGGGTGCCCGTGGCGCAAGCACGTCTGCTGCAGCGAATGGGGAATCTGGATGCCGCCCGCGAACAAGTGGCCCAGCTGCCCACCACCGGACATCTGGTGGCGTTGCTCGCGAGCGAGTTGGCGATCGACGATGGGCGACCCGCAGAAGCCATGCATTTGCTGGCGCCGCTGGTCGCGCGCACGCCCAGCCACCCGCGGCTGCAAAGATTGGTGGCGCAAGCCCAAGTGGCGCTGCATGCGGAGCGAACACCCTCCCCGATGACGTGCACCCCCGACATGCTGCCCAACCTTCTGCTGGATTGCCAGGTTCACGCGGCCAGCGCCGCACGCAGAGCGGGGCATCGCGCGCAGGCGCTAGAGTTTGTGGCTAAGGCCAAAGCCGATGCCGTCACCGATCCCCGCGGGCTGAGCCAAGCGATCGTGGCCTTCACAAATTTGGGACAGATCCAAACAGCCAAATCCTTTGCGGTGCGCCTCAACAAGCTTGCGCAACCTGCGTTTGCGGGCCGTGCGTGGGCCGATCTCGCCATCAGCCTTTCAGGGGGTCCGGACGCCGCCAGCGCACAGATTCCCGAGCAGGCTTACGCAACGGAAACCAGGCTTTTGGCGTCGCGCGCGGCCTACGCACGCGGCGGCGCTTCGGCCCTGGCGGCCACCTTGGCCAAGGTGGGCACCGCCGCCATTGGCGCCGACGATGACCTGAGGTGGTGGCGCTTGCTCACCCGTTATGGAAACGCTTCCGGCATGCAGGTGTCGACAAAGCTCATGCGTTCACGAGCCCCATTGGGCCCCGTGGGCGCGTTTGTGGCGGGGCTGTTGGCCCAGAACAGCCGGCGCCTAACCAGCCATTGGATGGCTTTGGCCCTGGCCGCGCCGTCGCACGGTGATCGTTGCTGGGCGGCGAACCTGTTTGCGCAGGCCAAAAAGAACCTGGGTGAAGACCCAAGCCGGTTTCCAGCCTATCGATCGCTCATGGACGCCAATTTGTGCGACTAGCGCGTGTTTGCTTAAAAGCGAAGCACGCCGCCCAGAGCGAAATCGATCACGGTGGCCGCAGTTGGCAGGCCCTGTAGCACCTCGATGCCAAGGCGCAGCGCCCAGCCCTCGCTGATGCCCTGGTCGTAATGAAAGCCAGCGCCAACAAGAAAGGCGCCACCGCGAATGGTGTCGCTGCTGTTACGCATAAGCACTTCGTTGGGAGGAACCAGCAAGCGAAAGCCCTCCCCTGCGCCTCCCAAAGTCGAGATCTGCAAGCTCGAATTCGCGCCCACCGGCACGTACCAGATCAGTCGCACAAGGCCCGCGTTGGCGCCCACCGCAGGTCCTCCGCCCATGCCAGGCTCACTGCCTGTGTGAGTGATAATTTGGCTGCGCAGTTGCAGCGCCAGCGCGAAATGCTTTGAAACGCGATAACCGAGCTCCGGCGAAATGTGCAACAAGCTTGCGCTCTTTGTGCCGCCCGAGATCTCTTCTCCGTACCATTCCAACTGGGCGGTTCCGTGAAAGCCAACCCCGCGTCCCAAGGACAACGCAACCCAAAACCTGTTCTCTTCCTCTGAAAGTTTGTTAGACGTCAGGCGGGACAACGGGTCGTCCTCTTCTTCGTCTTCGGTTTGAATCGCAGAGCCATCGTCCATGCGCACGGCAAGCGCGCTGTGCGTGACGGGTGGCGCCCCTTCACGAATGAACATAAGATTCGGACTGTCGTAGCGACCATTGTCGGCCAGCGCAGCATCGGTGGGATCTCGCGCCTCGAAATAATACTGAAACAGCCGGCCGCTGAATGCCTTTGCCGGGACAATCGCCACGTACCATCCTCGCGGCGTTTTGGTGGCTGGAACCTTTTCGTAATCTTCGGCGTTGGGCAGTCGGTAATACAAAATCACGCGGCCCACATCGAGTTCTGGCTGAACCACACACCGGAGAACCGCTTTGCGACGCGGCGGCGCTTCGTCGGGATTGGGACAATAGAGCGGGCGCGGAATGTCGGCGGGCATATCGGGCTCTTCTGGCCCCGTACGCTCTGGTTTTTCGGGTGGCGTAGGTGTGGGGATGGGCGCAGGCGCGGCAGCGGGTTCCGGCGCAGCAGCGGCTGCGGGTTCCGGCGCAGCAGCGGCTGCAACGGCAACAGACTCGGCCGCCGGTTCAGCAGGCGCAGGCGCAGCCTCGCCGGCAAGTTCTGCGCGCTCCATAATCACGGCCTTCTTGAAGGCCTCGAGCACCTCTGGCCGCGCCAACGTGGAGGTCAGCTTGGCGCCCGGAAAGATCTTCAAGGCGCGCCGAAACGTCAGCACCGCTTCGCCGGGCTTGTCAGCGCCGGCCGCAAGTACAGCGCCTTGATGCACCAAAATACGTGCCATCAGCTTGTCCCGGCCCAACCCCGCTGCATCGGCTTGGCGCTGCGCCGCGGACAATCGCGCTTGCGCCTCATCCCAATTTTGCTGCGCAAAGGCTTCCGAAGCAGACTTTATCAGAGCCAGCACATCGTCTGCTGGGGCGGCCACAACCGCCGTCGCGATGAAACTGAACCCCGCGACCACCACGATCCGGGCCAAACACAGCGTATGCATGAAGTTGCGACCTCTCCTCAATGAACTACAAGGGTGGAAGCGATGGGACCTATTGCGCCGTGATGAAAAACTCTACACGACGGTTGCGTTCGCGGCCTGCGGCGGTGCGATTGGTTTCGATCGGCTGTTCCGGACCATAACCGGCCGATTCCATCCGATTGGCTTCAACGCCCAAGCCCATCAGATGGGCTCTGACCGAATCGGCCCGCGATTGCGACAACCGCATGTTTAAGGCCTGATTGCCTTGGCTGTCGGTGTGGCCTTCGATGCGCACCCGCATCTTGGGCCGTGCCTTCAAGGCCGCTGCGATCTCTTCGAGCAACTCAAAGCTGCGCGGCTGAATCTTGGCTTTCGACGAGGCGAAGAAGATCTTATGCCTGAGCTCAATTTTGTCTTTCTTGACTTCAATGTGCTTGAACGGCTCGGGGCATCCGCCCGTGCTTGGGGGGCCGGGTTGGTTGGGGCATTGATCTGCGGCGTCGTCGATGCCGTCCTGGTCGTTGTCACGCTCAGGGCAGCCGTCCTCGTCCTCAAAGCCGTCCATATCCTCAGGCTCAAGCGGGCACTTGTCCTTCGTGTCTGGAATGCCGTCGTGATCGTTGTCGGGATCCGGACAGCCGTCTTCGTCCTCGAAGCCATCCTTGTCTTCAGGCTCATCGGGGCACTTGTCGGCCGCATCGCGAATGCCGTCTTGATCGTTATCGGGATCGGGGCACCCATCGTCGTCCTGGAAGCCATCTTTGTCTTCAGGCTCAGTGGGACATTTGTCCACGTCGTCAACGATGCCGTCACTGTCTTTGTCGCGCGGTGGCGCTTTGACGAAGACGGGTTTGGGCTCGGGGGCGCCCTTGTCAACGCATTGGTCGGGGGGCGACTCTCGCAACGCTTCGGACACCTGCGCGTCCGCGAAGTCGAGATGATCCTTGGCGCGGAAATAATCGCCTTGCTCAAGTTCGTTGTCAGCGAAAACCAGATGCGTCTCTGCAAACGCCAACTGCCTAGGCGCGCATTTGTAGGCACCTGCGGCGCGCGCCTCCGCAATCAAAGAACGCACTTCGCGCGAACGCTCTTGAAGCCGGCTGCCGGCGCAGCCACTTGTCACAACAAACGCGGCCAACAAGGCCAAGCACGGCCGGCGACGAAGCACAACGATGGGGTTCATGAGCTGGGCCCTTCCGACGAGCGGGGGCTCCGCTTCTGTGGCGGCGAAGCCTCGTCAACAGAGCGATCGGTTGCAGGCGCGTCATGTGCGTCACTCTTGTCTTGCGCGCCAGGTGGCTGGGTCGGATCTCGATCCCAAGCCCGCCCCGCTTTGCGTTCGCGTGACAAGGCACGTGCGCGATTCGCGAGCTCTTCAGACCGCTTGCCATATTCGATGGCGGTTTCGAATTGTGATCGGCCCGCTTCCTCTTTGGACTTCTTCAGATACTCGCCCGCCGCGGTGTATTCGTACGGCGCAAGCACATCGGCTTTTTCACGCCGCGCCTGCGACAACGCAGACGAAGCCCGGCCGCCCACCTGGGCAACATATTCAACGGGGCCACAGCCCAGGGGCAACAGCATCCCCAGCGCCAACGCTCCAACGAGAAAACGGCGCGACACGATGTGGCGACCGTAAACATTTTGAATCGGGGAGTCAACACAGAAAACCGAACAGTTTTAGGCGGTTCTCAGCTTCCAGCGGCAAGTCGACCGGCTGGGGCCAAACCGTGACGGGTGCTGGGCGAATTACGAAAAAAACCTTGCATACCGCGAGGTTTCCGCGTTATTGCATTGGGTCTTTCCCACATGTTTTGACCCCCCCGGAGGACGAAGTGGACCGACTGATAGCATTCCTGCTCGAACACGCGATACTCGACTTTTCCGGTGAACTCAATATGGACATCCTTCGCGACTTCCTTCGCGATGACGACAGCCCCGAAGGCCGCGCCCTGCTGACCAAAGTCGCCACCAAGGGGTCCATTGAAGACATGATGGTCACCTTGGCCGATTGCCTTCAGGAATACATCCGAACCGGCGTCAATGAGAAGCTGGTGAAGGAACAGATCAAGCTTTACGCTGAAAGTTAAGATTCTGTGTCGACGTTGTAAAAGAGAGCCCGCTTAGGCGGGCTTTTCGCGTTTCGCAACGGGCAAACGTAGGTAAATGTCTCCCGTTTTTCCGGTGCTCCTGAGGGCACGCCGGGAGAACCGTGCTAAAGGGTTGTCGGCGGGTACCGACTACTGCTCCCGCGACTTCCTGTCCGCGCCCCCGGATTGGCGCTCCCTCGTCGTCCGGGACCAACCCGACTTGAACCCCTGCCCCTCAACACCTGATGATGTTCCCTCTGCTTCTTCCGCGTCGCGTCGCAGCCACACTCTTCCTGGTCTTCGTCTCCGGCGCTCTATTCTCGTTGCCTTCGACCGCGTTTGCACAGTCTGCCGACGCACCGGAGGGCTTCCCTGCTCTCACGTGGGTGCTGGAACGCGCATCCGAGCGCGCACCTGACGTGGTTGCCCAGCGCGGTGCTTTACGGGCGGCCGAAGGGAGCATGGTCGGTGCGCGGCTGTCGCAACTAGACAATCCTTACTTGGAAGTGTTCAGCGATCGGCGCTTTTCGCAGAGCAGGGGCATCGCGGTGCAAGGGAACCTGTGGCTTCCGCTTGAGCTGTCTGGTCAACGGGGCCGCCGGATCGACGAAGTTGAGGCCCTGTCGTCTTGGCAGCGGACCGGCCTCGATGTCACCCGCGCCAGGGCCAAAGGGCAGGCAGTCGTCGCTTACGGTGCGGTGATGGTGGCCGCCGCGCGTTTTCGGTTTCTGTCGGCACTTGTGACCACCGCGAAAGAGGAGGCTACGTACTACGAAGGCCGCTTCGAGCAGGGCGATGCCACCGTGCGTGATGCCAAACTGGCCGCTGTTGAAGTGGCGCGCAACACGGTGGCTTTGCAAGAAGTTCGCGCCGACCTAACACGCAATTTGGCCCAGCTGGCAGCGTTAATCGGCGTGGCTTCATTGCCAGAGCCGACGGGGCCTTTGCAAGGGCCGTCCGAAGCCATCTGGCAGCGGGTAAGTCAGACCGCAAAAGAGCTCGCGTCACAATCACCTGCGGTATTGGCGGCGACGCGCGAGGCCGAATATTTCGAGAAGCTGAAGGACCGCCAAGCCATCGAAGCGCATGCCCCCGTTAATTTGATTCTGTCTGGCGGAAAAGAAGAGACGGGCGCGGCTCGCATTGGCGGCGGACTCTCCTGGACGTTTCCCGTGTTGAGGCGGAACCAGGGAGATCAAGCCCGGGCCCAGGCCGAACAGAATCGTGCGCTTGAGGAACGAGAAATCAACGAAATTCGGACGTACGCTACCTTGCGCGGCATCTCAACTGAGCGAGAACAGGTAAATGAAGCCCTGGAAGGTTTACGAACGAACGGCGAACCGGCGGCGCAAGCGGCGCTTGATGCGTCGATTGCGTTGCAACGCGCGGGCAAGGGCGACCTTTTGTTTATCTTGGCGGCAAGGCGCGACTTGGCTCTCATGAAAGCCAGCGCTTTGCAGCTCGTTATGCGTGAGTGGACGCTGCTAGCAGACTTCGTTGCTCTGACAGGAAAGACACCATAGCCATGATGACCCACGAACATGTAGACAATTCCGCGAGCATCACGCGCACGGAAGATGTGCGGCCGGCACGTCCCGTAAAACGCTGGATCATCGCTGCCGCCGCCATTTGCGCCCTGTTGCTCGTCGGCTGGTTGATCTTCGGCCGCTCAGAAAGCGGCAGTGGCGCAGCAACCGGGGTTGAAAGTGGTAGAGACGTCCCGCGCGTGGAGAACAAAGCTGTTGTGTTCTCGGAGGGTTTCGCCAAACGAGCCGGAATCAAAATAGAGCCCGTTCGCACGGCGCCTCTAACGCCTGTTGTGAAGGTCGTCGGAACCGTCGATTTTAACCCACGGCAGGTAGCGGCGGTGGGCGCGCGCATTGATGGCTTCGTTCGACGCGTATTGAAATTGCCAGGCGATTTCGTCAAACAGGGCGAGCCACTGGCTGAGATCGAAAGCGCCAATCTTGGCCAGGCCCAGGCCGATTTGGCTGCCACCATTGCTCATAAAAAGGCGGCAGAAACCAATGCCAAGCGCGAAGAGGCGTTGTTAGAACAAGGTCTAACAACGGCCCGCGAAGCTGAAATGGCTAGCGCTTCCTTGGCGTCACAGCAAGCCTCACTGAACGCCGCGCGCCAGCGGGTTTTGGCTCTGGGAGGCACCAAGCAATCAGGCCCCTTGGGCGTGTTTATTCTGCGGGCGCCGCTGAGCGGGAATTTGGTGGAGAGCAACATCTCCGTAGGCCAGACGGTGCAAGCTGACCTGGTGGCCTTTCGTGTGGCCAATTTGGATGATCTTTGGATCGATCTCGCTGTGTTCGAGCGGACCATTGGCACGGTGAAAATGGGAGACACGGTCGAGGTCACGCCCATGGCCGACATCACGAAGGTCATCAAAGGCAAAGTGGCGCACGTCAGCGAGATATTGAACCTGGAGACCCGAAGCGGGAAAGTTCGTGTGCAAGTGGACAACAAAGATCGCTTGCTGCGTCCCGGCCAGTCCGTAACCGCGCTCATACACACAGCGACGCCCACCCACGAGTCCCTATCGGTTCCCGTGGACGCCATCGCCTACGTGGACGGCGCCCCAACTGTGTTCATTAGCGAAAGCCCCACCCGCGTGATTCCTACCCCCGTGAAACTGGGCATCTCAGACGGAAAACAGCAGGAGATTTTGGCTGGCGTGCAACCAGGTCAGTTGGTGGTGTCTGAAGGGGTGTTCGCACTCAAAAGCGAGTTGTTTCGTTAGATCGCCGACGGTGCCCCTATGCTTGCTGCCCTTGTACAATTTTCCATTCGCGCCCGTGGCGCTGTCCTGGCGCTTTTCATCATCCTGCTGATCGCAGGCGGGTGGGCGGCCGCCACTTTGCCCATCGACGCGTTGCCTGACGTCTCGACGGTTCAGGTCTCAGTGCTCACGAAGGCACCGGGTCTATCGCCTGTTGAAGTGGAACGGACTGTGACGGTGCCGATCGAGAACGGCCTCAACGGCGTTCCCAACAACGTAGAGATTCGAAGCGTCTCGCGCTCGGGCCTGTCCGCGGTCACGGTTGTGTTTGAGGACAGCGTTGATGTGTGGTTCGCGCGGCAGTTGGTGCTTGAGCGATTGCGCGGGATTGGCGGCGACTTGCCGGCCACCGCCGAAACACCGGAATTGGCGCCGGTAAGCACGGGTCTGGGCGAGATCTACCAGTTCGTCGTGCGATCGGACTACCACTCGCCTATGCAACTGCGCACGCTCCTAGATTGGGAGATTGTGCCCAAGTTGAGAGGTGTTCCAGGCGTCATCGAAGTGAACACGCAGGGCGGCGAGCTGAAGGAATACCAAGTGGTGATCGATCCAGGCCGGCTGAAGTCGTATCAGCTGACGCTGGAAGATGTGGTGGAAGGTTTGTCGTCCGCCAACCTGAACGTGGGCGGTGGCTACATCGAACGCCAGGGCGAGTCGTACACGATCAGAGGCCAAGGCTTGCTGTCCAACGAAAACGAAATTGGTGACGTGGTGGTGCGTGCGAGCGGCGGTCCCCCCATCCTGGTGAAGAACCTAGGACTCGTGAAAGTGGGCGCGGCTCTGCGCTATGGCGTGATCACCTACAACGGCCAAGGTGAGGCCGTCACGGGAACGGTGCTGATGTTGCTTGGCTCCAACAGCCGCGACGTTGTCTACGCCGTTGGCGAAAAGGTTGAAGAGGTTCGCAAGGACCTTCCGGCCGGCGTAACGATCGAGGTGGTTTATGACCGCGCCGATTTCGTGGGGCGCACCATCTCGACGGTGCTGCACAACCTTACTGAAGGTGTGATCATCGTGGCCTTGGTGCTAACGCTGTTCCTTGGCACCATCCGCGGCGCCTTGGCCGTGGTGTTGGGCATACCCGCCTCAATGTCGGTTGCGCTCTTAGGCATGCATGTCTTCGGCGTCACGGGCGATCTGATGTCCTTGGGGGCGATCGATTTCGGGTTCCTTGTAGATGGGCCCATCGTTATGCTTGAAGCTGTGGTCGCCGGCGCTGCGGGACGCAAGCTGGTGGGCGAGGCGCGCAATGGCGAATACGCGCGCATCGCAAGCCGCGTCGCGAGGCCGGTGGCGTTTGCCGTGGCCATCATCATGTTGGTCTACATCCCGTTGCTGGGTTTGCAGGGTGTGGAAGGCAAGATGTTTAGGCCCATGGCGCTGACCATGGCTTCAGCTTTGCTGGGCGCGCTCATATACTCCGTGTTCTTTTTTCCGGCCATCCTGGCTTTGATGGTTCCGGTGCCCACGGGGCATGGGCCGCGATGGGTGAGCTTTCTCTCGCACCAGTACGAGCGCATCGTACGGCCCGTGATCGCGTGGCGATGGCCACTCCTGGGCGCTGTCACGATGCTTCTGATTCTTTCCGCCTGGCGATTTTCGCGTTCGGGCGCCGACTTCGTTCCTCGCATCTTCGAAGGCGATGCCGTGGTCACGATTCGCCGTGCCCCCAGCATCTCGCTTGAGGAAGCACGAGATCTGGATCTGCGCGCTGAGAAGGTGCTGCACTCGTTTCCAGAAGTCGTGAGCTCTTTAGCTATGACAGGCCGAGCCGAGGTGGCCACCGACCCCGTTGGCAATGACAACACCGACATTTTGATTCGCCTCACGCCTCAGGAAGAATGGAAAAGCGCCAAAGACTTTGACGATCTTTCCGTCGCGTTCAAAGACCGCATCGAATCAGCGGTGCCAGGAACCTTCGTTTCCGTCTCCCAGCCCATTGAGGACAAGACCAATGAGATTATCAGTGGCTCGCGCGCCGATGTGCAGATCAACATTAGCGGCAGCGACCTCGACGAGTTGTCGAGAATTGCCAACATCGTAGGCAAGCGTGTCGCAAAGGTCCCCGGGTCCGGGGACGTGCGCATCGAACGCATCGTGGGCGCACCCACCATCACCGCAAAGGCGGAGCGCGCGCGCATGGCCCGCTACGGGGTTAGGGTGGCGGATGCCTTCGCTGTCATTCAGGCCGCACGCGAAGGCGTCAAAGTGGGCACCATCTACGAGGGCGAACGACGCTTCGACCTGCGTGTGCACATGCCGCCGGCTGAGCCCACCGCCGCAGCTTTGGGTGAGCTGTTTGTCGAGAGCGGCAATGGCTTGACGATTCCTTTGCGCGAAGTGGTGGCGTTGTCCGAAGAGGACGGTGTGGCGGCTGTGCGGCGCCAAGACCGCCGGCGAACGGTTCGTGTCGACGTGAATCTACGCGGCCGCGATCTGGTTTCGTGGGTGGCCGAAGCGCGCGCGGCCATTGCCGCCGACGTCCCTTTGAAATCGGGCTATGACATTGGATGGGGCGGGCAGTTTGAGAACTTCGAGCGCGCCAAAAAGCGTTTGGCGATCGTGGTTCCGGCGGCGGCTGCGGTGATCTTCGGCATGTTGCTGCTCATGTTCCAAAACCTTCGGTTCGCGATGGCGGTGTTCATCACGGTTCCGTTTGCCTTCACAGGTGGCTTGATCGGACTCATGATGCGCGACTTCCCCTTCAGCTTGCCCGCCGCCGTGGGTTTCATCGCGTTGGGTGGCATCGCGGTGCTCAATGGCGTGGTCATCGCCACGGAAGTGCGCAATGGGCTTGAGAAGGGATGGGGGCTCGATGAGGCGATCGCGCGAGGCACCACGGAGGTGATTCGCGCCGTGCTCACGACGGCGGCGGTGGCCGCATTTGGCTTTTTGCCCATGGCCTACTCAAGTACAGCCGGCTCGGAAGTGCAGAAGCCACTTGCCACTGTGGTTATCGTTGGCATCCTGCTGGGCACGGTCATCACCCTCACGGTGTTTCCGGGGCTTCTGAAGGTGATGCTGCGCGGGTACTCACCCGCAGCGCCGGCCCGTCCTGTCGAAAGCGTATAGGAAGCCTTAGAGCCAACCTAGAAGCTGCGCCAGCAACAAAAGCACCCCAGCCGCCGCAGCGGCCGCAACGTCATCCATCATGATGCCAAAGCCGCCCGGCAGCCGCTCGAACTGGCGGATGGGCCAAGGTTTCAGTTGATCAAACGCGCGAAACAGCACGAAGCCCGCCACCCATCCCCACAGCGTGGGAGGCGCCACCGCAAGGGTCAGCAGCACGCCGGCCACCTCGTCGATCACAACAATCTGTGGATCTCCTTTGCCCAAAAGCCGCGCCACACGACCTGAAGACCAAATGCCCGCCACCGTAACCACAACACCTGCGACAAATATCGTGAACGGCCCACCCAGCGCCGCAAGCGCAGCCAGCGGCAAGGCGCCCAGGCTACCCGCGGTGCCGGGCGCCCGTGGCATGTAGCCGCAGCCAAACCACACCGACGCCCACATAGCAACCTTGTCACGAGGATGCGTTGCCTTCTGCAGCGACTGCCAGGGCGCCATCTTGGTTGGCTGCGGAGGAGGAAAGGACGGCGGCATAGGTGACACGCGGCGGTTGGGCAGCGGACTGGAAAGTATCGCACACCTGCGTCGAAGTTGTCAGGGCGGGCCAGAGGGAGCTGGCGTGCCCGGGAGCTTGAACACGAACCGGCGGTGCATGGGGAAATTCCACAGCAGGCTTACAGCCACAGACACGAGCACACGCGCTACGCGGTACTCCATCCCCACCCAGCGAAAAAGCACGCCCTCGCCCGCCGTGTTCAAAAGCAAACTCACGAACGAAACGAAGGCGTAGCGAAGCGCTTGCGGCCCCAGCTGCGATTGCTGGGCAGCAAATATCCAGCGCCGCCCCAAGGTGAAATTGCAGATGGCGCCTAGCGCAGCACCCACTGCGGTGGCGGGCTCGGGCGCCGCAACGCCAGCTTCGACAAGAGCCATCATGGTGGCAAAATCCACCGCCGTGGAGACGAACGCCCCCGCTTGATGCTTCAACAGCAGCTTAAAGCCCGCCATACGCCCAGCGTCTTATTCGCGTTCACCCAGGTAGCGCAGCACTTCAGGCGCAAACCCACCGGCCTCGTGCACAACAAGGTCGGGCTCCACCATCAAAGCGGCCGGCCCCAGTTGGGCTTCCACCAAAACCCGATGGTAGGGTTTGCCTTCACTGGGGCGGGCGCGCCGCACGCGCAAAGCCAACAAGCCATGCTGGCCCAAAACCGCAAACAAGCGGCGCTCGCGTTCGGCGGGAAACACCACGGCCAAACGCCCGGCGGGTTTTAGCAAGCGCGCAGCCGCGGCGATCCAGCGCTCAAGCGGCATCGCCAATTCGTGATGCGCCAGCGCGCGTTCAGGGTTGGGAGACAGGTGCCCGCCCTCCACTTCGTAAAACGGCGGATTCGAAACGATGAGATCAAAACTGGCGGCAGGTTCGTCGTTCGCCCAGTTAAGGAAATCGGCTTGATGAATGGCCAGGCGGGCCTCGAATTGATTCTCTATGCAGCCGCGTTGGCTGAGTTCTGCCAAGCGCTCTTGAAGTTCAACAGAAGCACCTGTGCTGCTGGCATCGCGCGCCAACAACAAGAAACCCAACACCCCGCAGCCGGCACCCAAGTCCAAAAACCGGCCTAAAGGCGGCGACACAAAGCCCGCCAACAACACCGGATCCAAACTGAAGCGATAACCGCGCTCAGGTTGAAACACCACCACGCGGCCGCGCATCAAAGTGTCGCGCGTGATCGTCTCGGCAGCGTCCTGCGCGGCCGAAGGTTTTGTTGCAAGCGGTGGCGGTGACCCGGGCAGCCCCATAAACCTCAGTTGCGCAAACCGATGTCCGTGCGGTGGTGCGCGCCCTCGAATTCGATGGCGTTTATGGCTACGTAAGCGCGGTCGCGCGCCGTTTGCAAACTGTCGCCCACAGCCGTGATTCCCAAAACGCGGCCACCCGCCGTCACGAGACTATCGCCCTTGCGCTGCGTGCCCGCGTGAAACACCAAAACGCCCTGCTGGGGATCTTGATCAACAGGGGAAGGCAAACCCGTGATCACGTCCCCCGTGCGCACGCGCGTGGGATAACCCTCCGCCGCCATCACGACGCATACACTGGTGCCGGAAAGCCAAGTCAACTCGCCCGAGGGCAAGTGCCCCTGTGCAGCGCCCAGCAGCCACGGCACCAAATCATCCACCAAGCGGGGCAACACCGCCTGCGTTTCCGGATCACCAAAGCGGCAATTGAATTCGATGACCACGGGCCCGCGATCGGGCGTGAGGATGAGACCACCATACAAAAGCCCTCGAAACGGCCGCCCCATCGCCGCCATGGCCTTCAAGGTGGGGGCGAAAATGCGCTGGCCGATCTGTTGTGTGAGTTCATCGGAGACCAAGGGCGAAGGGCTATACGCGCCCATGCCGCCCGTGTTGGGGCCGTTGTCGCCATCGAACACGGCTTTGTGATCTTCTGACGAAGCCAGCAGCACAAATCGTTCGCCGTCACACAGCGCCAGCAGCGACGCTTCGCGGCCTAGCAAACGCTCTTCGATCACGATCTGGCTGCCCGACGCGCCGAAAACTTTGTCTTCCAGCATGCGGCGGACAGCTTCACAAGCTTCGTCGTGGCTCGAAGTGACCTCAACGCCCTTGCCTGCGCAAAGGCCATCGGCTTTCACAACCACGTTGCCAGGCTGGGCGCGAATGAAACGCTCGGCTGAAGCCACATTGGTGAAGGTGCCATAGGCTGCGGTGGGTACACCCGCGCGCGCCATGAGATCTTTGGCAAAAGCTTTCGAGCCTTCAATCTCGGCAGCGGCTTTTGACGGGCCGAAGAACGGAACGTTGATGGCGGCGAAGGCATCGCCCAAGCCTGCCACCAAGGGAACTTCGGGTCCGCACACCACCAAGCCCACGGTTTCTTGTTTGGCCAACGCCAGCAGGGCGTCGCTGTCATTGGTGCCCACCGCGACACACTGAACGCGGGCGCCCAGGTCGGCGATCCCGGGATTGCCGGGCGCCACCAACAACTTAGAGCACAGCGGGCTTTGCAACAGCTTCCAGGCCAGCGCGTGTTCGCGCCCACCAGAACCTATCAGCAAAATGGGAAAACTTGTGCTGGTCATGCGGCTTGCCTCTTAGTGGCGGAAGTGACGCTCGCCCGCAAACACCATGGCGATGCCGTAATGATCGCAGGCATCAATCACTTCTTGATCGCGCACCGAACCTCCCGGCTGAATGATGGCCGTGATGCCCACTTTGGCGGCTTCATCCACACCATCGCGGAAGGGAAAGAAGGCGTCGGAGCCCACAACCGTGCCTTTGAGCGGCAAGCGCGCTTTGCCAATGGCTATCTTCACGGAATCCACGCGCGACATTTGGCCGGCACCCACGCCCACGGTGCGGCCCTCGCCAGCAAACACGATGGCGTTAGACTTTACGTGTTTGGTCACGCGCCATGCGAAGTCCAAGTCTGCCAGCTCCTGCTCGGTGGGCGCGCGTTTGGTGACCACACGTGCACCGGCTGCAGCCGACGTTTGCGTGTCGCGCGCTTGCACCAAAACACCGCCGGCCACCGTGCGCAGATCCCAAGCGCCCGCAGGCAAGGCGGCAAACGGCAAGCGCAGCACGCGCAGGTTCTTCTTGCTCGCCAGCAGGCTCAAGGCCTCAGCCGAAAACGCGGGCGCGATGATGCATTCCAAAAACGTTTCCGTCATCTCTTTGGCCAGATCGGCCTCCACCGGGCGGTTGATCGCCACAATGCCGCCGAACGCGGACACCGGATCGGTTTCACGCGCGCGCTTGTAAGCATCGAAAACGCCTTGGCTCGACACAGCGGTGCCGCAAGGGTTGGTGTGCTTCACGATCACCACTGCAGGATCCGAAAATTCCAAGCAAAGCTTAAACGCGCCGTCGAGATCCAGCAGGTTGTTGTACGAAAGCTCTTTGCCTTGCAGCACCTCGGCCTTCGCCAACGACGGACCCACCATGTCGGGCCAGCCATAAAACGCGGCGGTTTGGTGTGGGTTTTCGCCGTAGCGAAGCACGCTGTGAAGATGAAGTTCGGGGTGCAGGGTTTTGGGAAACTCTGTCGCAGCGGCTTCGGGCCCCTCCACACGTCCCAGGTACGCGGCAATGGCGCCGTCGTAACCGGCGGTGTGTGCGAAGGCCTTGCGCGCCAGCTGATAGCGCGTGGCTGCCGACACGCCGTGGCCGGCTTCCAACTCGTCGCAAACGCGCCCGTAGTCAGAAGGATCCACTAACACGGTGACGCGCTCGTGGTTCTTCGCGGCCGCTCGTATCATCGTAGGGCCGCCAATGTCGATGTTCTCGATGATCTCGTCAAACGGCGCGCCCTTGGCCACCGTGGCCTTGAAGGGGTAAAGGTTCACCACCACCAGATCTATGGCGGGAATGCCGTGTTCGCGCATTTGTTTGCGGTGATCTTCAGTGGGCCGGCCCAACATGCCGCCCGCCACCTTGGGATGCAGCGTTTTCACCCGGCCGTCGAGGATCTCGGGAGCACCCGTGTACTCGCCCACCTCCACCACCGGAACACCAACTTCGCGAAGCGCTTTGGCGGTGCCGCCCGTGGAAAGAATCTCAGCGCCCAGCTTGGCCAGCCGGCGGCCCAGGTCGGCAACGCCGGTCTTGTCAGAAACAGAAATGATGGCTCGGATTGTGGCTGTCACGCGCGATTTTTACCACGGGCGCGTGGTGGTGCAGGACGGTTTTTGCGGCGATTCGCGCGCCCGCCTGATCAGGTCTTTGGCAGCACCGCGGGCGCCCGCAAGCCTGTGGCGCGCAGCAGCTTGGCCACGTCCTTCTCGTTCAAATCCTTCCACCCACCCATCTTCAAGTCTTCAAACGAAAAATCGCCGAATTTCACCCGCGAGATCTTCAGCACCTGCATGCGCATCAAATCGCCCAGCGCCCGCAACGCGCGTGGCCGCAGCTCAGGAACCACAACTTCAACCCAGGTGTTCTTGCCAGTGGTGGCCAAGGGAAAAACCCCCACCGGCTTCACCGAACGGCCCTCGAACTTCCAACCCTTGGCGATGCGCTCAACTTCCGATTCTCCCACCAAACCCTGGAACTTCAGGTGGTAAGTCATGGGCAAGGGGCACCCTGTTTTGCGTCCCGGCGGCCCTTTGACGATGCGCTCGGCCAAAGCGCCGTCGGAGGTGATGAGCAAAACGCCTTCCGTGGCGAAATCCAAGGGACCCACCACGATCCAGCCGGGCTCCTTGTCTTTGAGGTATCGCTCAAGGCTGGGGCGTTTGCGGCCCGCTTCGTCGCGCGGCGATTCCAACACCGACAAGCACTCGCGCGGCTTGAGCAGCAAGCGATAGATGGGCGCGTCTATCTTGACCCGCTTGCCTTGCAGCTCGATGCGGTCGTGTTCAGGGTCGACCTGAACGCCCAGCTCGGTAACCAAACGCCCGTTGACGCGCACAGCCCCTTCGGCGATCAAACGCTCGGCCTCGCGGCGGGACACTGTGCGGGCTTGGGTCAAAAATCTTTGTAAGCGAACCATGGTCAGTCGAATCTTTTACGAAGCTGGGGATCCCGGCTCATTTTTGCCGGCATCCAACGCTCGCGAGGCCGCCTCCGTGGCGCGTTCCAATTCCTCGATCAAGCTGTCGTCTTCTGGCACATCGGCCACGGTTTTGTTGGAAAAGGCGCTGGGTCGATCGCCTTTTAATCCGTCGACGCGCGTTTCGGGACCACCAGCCCCCTCTGCCGCCGGCGCCGCTGACGCCTCAGGGGGCGCTTCATCGCCTTGCGGGCCTTCCGCCGACGCACGCCGCTCAGGCGCAGGCGCAGCGTCTTCGCCGAAGGTTTGCTTCATCTTTTGCGATTCTTCGGCGCCCAGTTCGTGAAATTCGCGCAATGTGGGCAACTCGGTCAGATCGGAGAGACTGAAGGTTTTTAAGAAATCGGGGGTGGTGCCATAAAGCAGCGGCCGACCCACATCTTCTTTCTTGCCGATCACGCGCACCAAGTTGCGGTCTAACAGCGTTCTGAGCACAGGGCCGCAATCAACGCCGCGAATGTCATCCACTTCGGGACGCGTGATGGGCTGCTTGTAGGCCACAATCGCCAAGGTTTCCATCATGGCGCGCGAGAGCCGCACAGGCTTTCCTTGCACCATGCGGCCCACCCAATCGGCGTTGACGGGGTTGGTCTGCATGCGGAAGCTGCCGGCCGCCTCAATCAGCACGATGCCCGAATCAAGCCGCCGATCTTTCAGGTCGTCGAGGGCTTTTTGAATCTTCTTCGTGTCGCGCACGTTGGTGAGGCGGCGCAAATCTGCCATCGACATCAGCTTGTCGCTGGCGAACAGCAAACTTTCAACCACCGATTCAAGCCGCGCGCCTTCAAGGCGTTCAAGGCCTTCTTCGAGCGGCAAATCGTCTTCGGGCTCCGCGGCTTCCGCGGCCGCCGATTCAGGATCTTGGCCATCGGCCCCGAACAGATCGAGCACGTTGTCGGGCAAAGTCTCTGCTGTCGGCGCGGACGACGGCGCGTCGTCGGGTGCCGCCCCTTCGGACACGGCCTCTTCGCTCTCTGCGGGCGCTGGCGGGGCCGCCTCTTGATTAGAGTCGACGTGTTTTTTTCCGCGCTTTCCTTTGCGCTTACGATCTTTGGCCTCAGCGGCGTCCATCGCGGCTGCCAGGTCATGGGCGTCTGCCGGCAGCTCAGGTTCGGCGGCTGACGCTTGCAAATCCGATCCGCCGGCCGCATTTTCAGCGGCTTCGCCTTCGGATGCCGCCGCGAAGGCGGGGCCAGGCTCGGTGGTTTCGCGCACAACTTCCTGTGCCACCTGCCCTGGCTCTGACCTGTCGCCCTCGGCAATGGATTCCGGCCACGCATCGTCCTCGGCGTGATACGGCAAAATCGTTTCCGGTTGACCGTAAGCCGCCTCGTCCGCAGCCCACACCTCGTTGATCAGAGCGTCTTCTTCAGCGGCGTTGCTTGCGCCTGGGTGCAGCGCCTGAGGGCCGGATGGAGGGGCGGAGTTATTGTGGGGACGGCCGTTGGGCTTGCCTTTGTGTTTCTTACGCTTTGCCATCGAGATCCTCATCTACGGTCGCGGGCCCTGCATCACCTTCATCCGCGGATTCGGGTTCGCCCGCGTCGATCACATCGCCCGCGTCCACCAAATCGCCCGCGTCGACCACGTCGCCCGCGTCGACCACGTCGCCCGCGTCCACCACCATACCGGCATCCACAATCTCCGCCGCATCCACCACAACGCCGGCTTCAATTTCCATCCCATCCACCACAACGCCTGCGTCAACCTCCACGCCCTCCACGCCGTCGTCGGTCCCCTCGTCCTGCGGCAGTGGCTTGGCGCCGCCATCAGAGCTAGTGGTGGCCTTCCGCGCCGCCCGCAGGACGTCGTCTGATGTAGAAGACGCGCGCGCCACAAAGAACGTTTCCGACACCGGATCTTGCAACACGCGAATGGCTTTGAGCTTCGCCAGCTCCAATATCGCCAGCAAAGTCACCACCACTTGGTGCCGCAATTCAACCATAGGCGCGGTGAAATCGATGATGCTGTCGAACCTGAAACTGCCCTCGCCCGCTTCCAACTTATCAATCAGCTGATTGATCCGCTGCGCCACCGACATGCGATCAATCTCAACGTCGTGGGTGTGTTCGGGCGCCGCCTCCTGCAGCAGATCTGCAAAGTACTCAATCAGCTTCCAAGGCGAATGCTCCGCCAGCACCTCCGGGCCTTTTTCAAGCTCGACCGCCATGCCGCGACCAAACACGTTTTTGCCTTCGATGGGGCGATTTCCCAGCTTCTCGGCGGCGTCTTTGTACTTTTGATATTCGAGCAGGCGGCGGATCAATTCCTCTTTGGGATCCCCCGCCTCTTCGCCATCTTCTCCCTGCACCTCCAAGGCTTCGGGCTGAGGCACGAGTTCGCGCGACTTCAAATATGCCAGCGTGGCCGCCATGACCAAATACTCAGCTGCCACCTCCACAGAAAGCGTCTGCATCAGATCCAGGTACTCAAGGTACTTCTGGGTGATGAACGAGATCGGAATCTCCAGAATGTCGATCTCGTGGCTCTTGCAGAGATGCAGCAGCAGGTCTAAGGGGCCTTCGAATTCTGGCAGCGTGACTTTGTAAGCCATCGCTTCGGGAATTTCGTTTCCCACCCCAGCGGCGGCGGACGCAACTCCGGCCTCGCGCCCAGTGGGCGACGCCTCAGAGTCTTGGGAATCGGCCGTTTCGCTCATACCATCAGCAGGGTGATTACCAACCGCATCCAGTGATCGTACAGATAGAAGGCGGGCGCAAGCACCTGCCCCAGCATTCCTGGTATGAACATCAGCCCCAACAGCACCAACATCCCCCAGCGGGACAGCACGTCGATCACGCCCTGCATTGACGGCGGAAGTAGCCCAGCCAACACGCTGCCACCATCAAGCGGCGGAATCGGCAAGAGGTTGAACACCATCAAGGTGAAGTTCAGGCGGATCAGATAGGCCTCAACCGTCATGAAAAAGCCATTGTCGACGACCTCAGCTCGCAGCAGCGCCACCATCACCAGCGAAGTCACCACCATCAGCAGCAAATTCATGGCTGGGCCGGCCACCGCCACCATCATATGCGCGGTGGCTCGAGGGTAGCGGCGCGTGTAGGCCGCGGGATTGGTTTGCACTGGCTTGCCCCACCCCAAAAGCGGAATGGCGCCAAAAAACGCCACCAAGGGAAACACCACAGTTCCTATGGGGTCGGCATGCCGCAGCGGATTTAACGTGAGCCTGCCTTGCGAGGCCGGCAAAGGATCGCCCAGCTTGGTGGCCGCCCAGGCATGCCCAAACTCATGCACGGCAATGCTCATGATCAAAGCGATCAGGAACAAAATGGCGCGTTGCACAGTGTCGGGAGTAAGGCTATCCACAAGACCCACAAAAAAGGTGACTGCCCGGTATAGCCGAGCCCCCTTTGAATCTCAACGATCGGGGAGGTGGCGACCCCAGATAGATCGCACAGGCGGCCAAATCGCCTACACCGAACCACCTCTAAGGCATCAAGATCGCGGGTGAAACTTGTTGTAAACCGTCTGCAAGTGGCGTCGCGACAGGTGGGTATAAATCTCGGTGGTGCCAATGTCCACGTGGCCCAGCATGGCTTGCACGGCCCGCAAATCGGCCCCGCGCTCAACCAGGTGGGTCGCAAAGGCGTGGCGAAGCTTGTGCGGCGAAATCGCCCGGGTGATGCCCGCTTTGAGCACATACTGGTTCAGTTGCTTCCAAAATGCCTGGCGCGTCATGGGGCGGCCTAGCCGCGTTAAAAACAGGTACTCCGCGGCCTTTTGCCCCCGCGCGCGCGCCACAAACGAGGCCCGGGACTGCGCAAGGTAGCTCGCAATCGTTTGCATCGCGGCGTCTCCCAAAGGCACAAGCCGCTCTTTGTTGCCTTTGCCCACCGCCCGCAAGTAGCCCGCCTCTAGGTTGAGGTCAATGAGCCTTAGCTTCACCAACTCGGACACGCGCAGTCCTGTGGCGTAAAGGGTTTCCAACATCGCGGCGTCGCGCAGGCCTTGCAAAGTGGCGCGGTTCGGGGCGGCCAGCAGCGCGTCCACTTCGCTTAAGCTTAAAAACTGGGGCAAACGGCGTCCAAATCGCGGCAGCTGCAGGTCCTCCGTTGGGTCAGCCGACAGCAGGCGCTCTTGTTTCAAGAACCGAAAAAACTGGCGCAAAGCGATCATCTTGCGCGCTTGTGACCGTGCGCTCAGCTTGTCCTCTGCCAGTTTGGCCAAGTATTCCAGCACATCCAAACCCACGATCTCGGCCAACGCTTGTCGTTGCCGCTCAATCACAAAGGTCATAAACGCGCCCACGTCTTGCCCGTAGGCGGCGACTGTGGCGGGGCTTAGCCGGCGCTCCACCTTGAGGTGGTCCAAAAACATTTGCACGGCTTGGTCCATGGGGTTGTTCATGCTTGCGCGGGAGCGTTGCCAGGTCAAATACGGGCCCGCGTTTGACGAGACCGGCCCCCGCTGACAAGGTTTGTCAGGTCATGAAACGCTCACAAATCGCCTTTGCTGGTTGGCCCCTCGCGGGGCTGTGTACTGCGCTTGCCTTGATGGCCACGGCCCTCGTGCCCACGCACGCCCACGCCCAATCGCCAACCCCGGTGTTTCCCTCGGTGCTCGACATTCACCAGGTGAAGCTAGGCACCTGGGCCGAGTACGCCATGACCATGGCCAATGGGCAAATGAAGCAGCGAATGGCGGTGGTGGGGCGTGACGAGAACAACACCACCATTGAAATGACCGTTGAAGGAGGCCCCACGGCCGCCATGGGGCCCGTGTTGATGCAGCTGATGGTGCCCCGCGATCCGAAGCAAGCTGGAAAGCCCGCCGGCGTGGTTTTGCAGCTGGGGAAAAACCAGCCCATGCAAATGCCCATCGATCATCCGATGGCGCCCAAAGAATCGTTTCACCAGCTAGACGCCAAAGAGCTCAAAGGCAAAGCGGAAACCATCAAGGTGCCGGCCGGAAGCTTCAGCGCCAAACGCTACAGCCAAACACATGGCGGGCAAGAAGCCGTCACTTGGCTGTCAGAGAAGGTTCCACCATTGGGTATGGTGAAGATGGAATCCAAGACCCAAATGGGGCCCGTGAAGGTGGAGTTGGTCAAGCAGGGCCAAGACGCCAAGTCATTGCTCAACGGAAAGCCTGTTCCCTTTGATCAGAATCTGTTCATGCAGCAAGCGATGGCCGGCATGTCGGGCGGGCCAGGCGGCCCCTCAGGCGCAAAGGGCGGCGCAAAGAAGTAGACTATGGCGGCGTTCAAGCTGGCCTTCGATGATGCGGGCAGCGGCCCTGCGCTGCTGCTCTTGCACCCGTTTCCGTTTGACAAAACCTTCTGGGCCGGCGTTGCGCCAGCTTTTGTCAACGGTGGTTTGCGTGTGATTGCCCCAGATTTGCGCGGTTTTGGCGCCTCACAAACCAACAACGCCAGCTGGAGCTTGCTTGATCAAGCGGAAGACGTGGCAGTGCTTTTGGATCAATTGTCAGTGCCAGAAGCGCACGTTTTGGGATTGTCGATGGGTGGCTATGTGGCATTGGCCTTGGCAGCCTTGCAGCCTCAACGCCTTTTGAGCCTGGTGTTGGCGCATACAAAAGCCACGGCCGACACGGATCAAGCCAAGGCCGGGCGCGCGCAAGCGATAAAGACGGTGCAAACCCGCGGCGTTGATGTGTTTGCCGACGGCATGCTGGAAAAATTGCTCGCGCCACAAGCAACGCCCGAGGTTCGCACCCGCGCACGGGCTCTCATGAATCAGCCCGCCTCCACCGTTGTTGCAGCTTTGCAAGCGTTGCGGGATCGGCCCGATCGACAAGCCGAGCTGTCGCGCATTGATGTACCCGCTTTGGCGCTGACCGGCGCGGAAGACGGCATCTCAACGCCCGAAGAAAATCGCGCGCTCGCGGGCCAGCTGCCAAACGCGCAGCTTGAGATCATTTCCGGCGCGGGACATTTGAGCCCCTGGGAGGCGCCCGATGCCTTTGCCAGCACAGTGCTGCGGTTTGTTCATCAGGCGTTGAAGTAACCGCTGCGGACGCAATCGGCACAATTTCACCCCAGCTTGAGACCTGCAAAAATCTATGCAGGGGCCTTGCGCATGCCTTACACTATCGATGACATGTTTGGCCTGCCCTTTGGCATTCTCGCGACCGTTGGACAATCAAGCGCGAGCCGGACGACGCGCACACGAGTTCATGTACGTCGTTTCGCAGGTCCTTCCGCCTATGTCGAGCGCATGCGCCCCCTGCGCATCGCACACCTGACGGATCAGCATGTAGGTCGGGTCACGCCGTTTGCGGTTCAACTTGAAGCCGTGGCAAAAGCCAACGCCGAAAATCCGGATCTTGTGGTGCTCACGGGCGACTTTGTTTGCCACAGCCAGCTTTATCTCGACCAGCTTGCCGAGTTGATGGGCCTGTTCAAAGCCCCGGTGGTGGGCGTGCTTGGTAACCACGATCACTGGTCGGGCGCGCCGGAAGTCAAACAGTCGTTGCAGCGTGCAGGTGTGGAAGTGCTCTGCAACCAGAACACCACCATCACGTTACAAAATCAGGTGCTGCAGCTGGTGGGCTTGGACGATGCCTATACAGGCCACGCCGACAGAGACAAGGCCACCAAGGGGCTGCGGGCGGATTTGCCCATTTTGGGGCTGTCACACATCGCCGAAGAGGCGGATGGCCTTTGGCACCTGGGCGTGCCCTTCGTGCTGTCGGGCCACACCCACGCCGGCCAGGTGACCGTAGCCAAACTACACGAGTTGGCCATGGGTCGGCTTTTTGGCCACAAGTACGTCCACGGGCTTTACGGCAGCCGGCACCCCCAGCCCATTCCAGGCGCCTCTTATGGCGCCGTCTACGTAGGCGCCGGCATCGGGGCCGCGGTGATGCCGTTTCGGGTGGGCGACCGTGGCCGCCGCGAGGTCACCATTTTCGAGCTGGGGGTGTCCCCAGGCAGCTTTGAAGAGCACCACCAGGAGCAGCCGGCTTTGGAGGGGCGCAAGCCTTCTGCCGCGCTCCAGGCCCGCCGCGCCGAGCAAGTGGCGGCCAAGCGGTTGCGCCGCGAACGCGCCAAGGGCTAGCGCGAACCCGCCCGCCAGTTGCGCCTGGGCACAGGATTCGCAACATGAGCCCCTTCCGCAGCTTCACAGTTGCGGCTATGTTCGCGCCCATGTCCGAGTTTCTTAAAGACCTGAAGCGAACGCATGATTGTGGCGGCTTGCGCGCCTTGAACGAGGGGCAGCGGGCGGTTCTCTTTGGGTGGGTCAGCAATCGTCGCGACCACGGTGGCTGCGTGTTCATCGATTTGCGCGACCGCGGCGGCGTGACCCAGGTGGTGTTCGAGCCCACCTACGATGCCGAATCCCACCGGCTTTCGGGTGAGCTGCGGTCCGAGTTTTGCGTGGGCATCTCAGGGATCGTGCGCAGCCGCGGCGGCGCAAACAACCCCAACCTGCCCACCGGCGACATCGAAATTCACTGCGACAAGCTCACCATCTTTTCCAAATCGGACACGCCTCCGTTTGAGATCGCCGACGACATTGGCACCAACGAAAACATCCGGCTGAAATACCGCGCGCTCGACCTACGCCGCCCCAGCCTGCAAAAGAATTTCATCCTGCGATCGAAGATCTACCAAACCAGCCGCAACACCTTGAGCCGTCACGGCTTCTTGGAGGTGGAAACGCCGTTTATGGTGAAGTACACGCCAGGCGGCGCGCGCAACTTCTTGGTGCCCTCGCGCTTGAACCCCGGCAGTTTCTACGCACTGGCCGAATCGCCGCAGATCTTCAAGCAGCTGTTCATGGTTTCGGGCTTCGACCGCTACTTCCAGATCGTGCGTTGTTTCCGCGACGAAGACCTGCGCCAGGACAGGCAACCTGAGTTCACGCAGATCGATCTGGAAATGAGCTTTGTTACCGAAACAGATGTGCAATCGGTGATCGAAGATTTGATGTCGAATTTGTGGAAAGACGTTTTGAACATCGACGTGCCCACGCCGTTTGCGCGCATGCCTTACCAAGAAGCCATGTCGAAATACGGCTCTGACAAGCCCGATCTGCGCTTCGACCTGCCGCTTACCGATGTCACCGAGATCGTGCGCAAGGCCGATGGCGGCGGCATAGGCATGTTCAAAACCGCACTGGACGCGCAGCGCCCCGTCACCGATCCCGCCGTGGTGAAGTTGTGGCGTTTGCCCGCCGAACAGGCCACGAAACTGTCGCGCACCGAGGTGGACAAACTTGAAGAGTTCGTCAAAGGCTTTGGCGCCAAGGGTCTTGCGCGTGCACGTGTGGCAGACGCAGGCGCCTGGGCGCAAACGCCGCTCAAGGGTGTCACCGATGAAATGCGCTTGGCGATCAATCAAGCCGCTGGCGCCGGCGATGGCGACCTGTTGTTTTTCCAGTTTGGTTCGCGCAAGCTCGCCAACACGGTGCTGGGTGCGCTTCGATTGCAGTTGGCCGGCAAAATGGGCCTCATCCCGCAAGACCAGTGGCGCTTTTGTTGGATCACGGAATTCCCGCTGTTCGAGGGCGCCGAAGATGGCCACCTGGTGGCGGCGCACCACCCCTTCACCTCACCGCTTGAGGAAGATCTGCCGCGATTGGAATCGGAGCCGGCCTCGGTGCGGGCGCGTGCGTACGATCTTGTGCTCAATGGCAACGAGATCGCCGGCGGTTCCATTCGTATTCACCGCCGCGACGTGCAGGAGCGGGTGTTCCGCGCCCTGGGGCTAACCGATGAAGACGCGCAACAAAAGTTCGGCTTCCTGCTAGAGGCCTTCCGCTACGGGCCACCACCCCATGGTGGCATCGCCGCGGGCCTGGATCGCTTGGCCATGCTGATGTGCGGGGCCGAATCACTGCGCGATGTGATCGCCTTCCCCAAAACTCAAAAGGGCACCGATTTGTGCACAGACGCTCCGGGCGGGGTATCTAATAAGCAGCTCGAAGAATTGCACATCGCCCTGCGCACCACTTAGCCGGCCAAGGGCTACGCGCGGTGGCCCTTCGCCATGTCGCCCAAAAACGTTTTCCCCGCAAACCTTTCCCTAGCCAGCCGGCAAGACAAACTTGCTCGGCTAGCCCAAGGCACTTTTGACGTGCTGGTGGTGGGCGGCGGCGCCACCGGCGCCGCCACGGCGCGCGACGCCGCCTTGCGCGGGTTGCGAACGGCGCTGGTGGATTATGGCGACTTTGCTTCGCAAACCTCGTCTGCATCGTCACGCCTTATCCATGGCGGCATCCGCTACTTGCAGTATGGAAATTTTGGTTTGGTGTTTGAGGGTCTGGCCGAGCGCCGACGGTTGATGGCCGCCGCCCCGCATTTGTGTCGCCCCGTGGATTTTTTGTTTCCGGCGTATAAGGGCGCGAAACCCGGGCTGGGCACAATTGGTGTGGGCATTCGGCTCTACAATCTGCTGGCGTTGGGGCGGCCGCCCAGCACGCGTGTGCGGCTGTCGGCTGATCAAGTGAAACAAGCGGCGCCGCTGTTGCAGCAAGACGGTCTTGCGGGTGCACAGATTTATCAAGATTGCCAAACCGACGACGCGCGCTTGGTTCTGGAAAACATTCTGGATGCCGAAGCCGCGGGGGCTGTGTGCATAAACCACGCGCATGCCGCATGGCCACAGCATGTTGGTCGCGCGTTTTGCGTTGCCATCGCCGATCGGATGTCGCCCAACGCCCCTGGCATCACCATTCAGACGCGCGCGGTGGTGAACGCCACGGGCCCGTTTTCCGATGCGTTTACGGGCACGCATCACCTTCGGCCCACCCTGGGCGTTCACCTCGTGATCGACGACGCCCGGCTGCCCACCCGCGGCCGCGTGTTTGTGCTGAACGCGCCTCAAGACGGACGGCTGTTTTTTGTGATGCCGTCGGGCGGTCGCACCGTTGTGGGCACCACCGACACCGACTGGCGCCCAGGCGGCCCCCCGGCGCACCCACGCGACGAAATCCGCGCCACCGCCAGCGACGTGCGTTACCTGTTGGCGGCCGCCAACCATGCGTTCCCAACCGCCGCGCTTGTGCCAGCCGACGTGATCTCTACATGGGCGGGCTTGCGGCCTTTGGTCAAGTCGCTGGATGATTCGCCTTCGGCAACCTCTCGCGAACACGAAATTTTTTTCGACCAAGGGCTTGTGACAATTGTCGGCGGCAAGCTCACCACCATGCGAAAAATGGCCGAACAGATCGTGGACAAGGTCTGCGTTTGGGGGAAGCGACGTGGGTTGTCCACCGTGCCTGGCCCCTGCCTAACCCAGCGTCGTCCGCTGCCCGGTGGAGGCACATGGCCCGATGCCTCTGCGTGGCCCTTGCCCGAGGCCACAAGCAAACACCTGCTTGCACGCTACGGCGCGCGGGCGCAAGAGGTAGCGGATCTCATCTCGGCCTCGCCCGATCTGGCAAAGCCCATCACGCCCGAACTTTGGGACGTGTGGGGCGAAGTTGTGTTTGCGGTGCGACAGGAGCACGCGCACACGATCGAGGACGTGCTTCGTCGACGCTTGAGCGTGTTTCGCAACGCACGCGATCAGGGATTGGCCGCAGCGCCGCGGGTGGCAGACATATTGGCCGCAGAGCTTCAGGTCCCGCCCGAGCAGAAACGCCAATGGCAAATCGACTACGAGCGCGCGGTGGCCAGCACGCGTCGCTGGCAAGCCGAAACCTAGCGGCGACCGCCGCGGCCGCTTGCAACCCGCGGGATAGCTGGAAACGTGACTGTAAACACCGCCCCACCGGCCGGATGGTTGGCTGCGGAGATCTTTCCTCCGTGCTCTTGCACAATCGCGTACGTCACAGCCAGCCCCAAGCCCGTGCCGCGGCCTTCGTCTTTGGTCGTGAAAAACGGATCGAACAACTTTTCCAGCGCCGCTTCTTTAATGCCCGCGCCATCGTCTCTAATTTCAAGCGCCACCTGCTCGTCTTCAAAGCGCGTTGAAATGTCGATGCAGCCGCGGCCTTCCGGGCGGCAGGTTGAAATCGAATCAACCGCGTTTGACAGCAAGTTGATGAGAATCTGCTCGATCTGATTGGCGTTGCCCATCAACGGCGGAAGGCTGGCGGCCAGATGCGTGGAAATGGCCACGTCGCGCGCTCCAAACTTGTAAGGAGAAAACCGCAACGCCTCATTCACCACATCATTGAGCATCACAGGTCCACGAATGGTGCTTGGGCTTTGGCGTGCGAAGCGCAGCAGCGATTGCACAATGGCCTTGCATCGCAAAGCCAACTTTTCAATTTCGGCCAAGTACTCGGCTTGCTCTTCGGCGGTGCTGTCGCTTCGTTGCAGGATCTGCGTGAAGGCCAAAATCCCACCCAGTGGATTGTTGATTTCGTGCGCCACACCCCCTGCCAGCCGGCCGATGGCGGCCAGTTTTTCAGCATGGCTCAGTTGCCGGGCCAACGTGCGCTCTTCGGTCACATCTCGGTAGCGACAAATGCTGAGCTGCTCGTTGTTGTCCTCGAACGGGTACACGTGAATGCGGTAAACGCGCCCCCCGCGCGTCTCCAGTTCGGCGATGCGACCGGCTTTTTCTTGCCGCGCCCGCTCCACCGGGCAGCCTTCGCACGGTCCCGGCTGGGGGCCTGGCGCCTGCCCAAACGGGCGCGGTGAAGCGGCCCGCAACTCGAAGCACCTTCTGCCCACAACCCCCTGCACGGCCGCCCCCAGGTCATCTGCCAGGGCCAAATTCGCGCGCCGCACGTTGTACGCTTCGTCGATGATCATCAACGGCTCGCTGATGGCGTCGAACGTCCGTTCCCACTGTCGCTTGGCCACCGACACCAAGACCATGGTGTCATCGTCTAAACCTCTTGTGTCTTGCTGCGTCATCGTAAGCAAATGGTTGGACAAACGTTCACTCGGTAGGCTTGGGACCAACTTGACTCAGCATGCGCGCTTTGTTACTCAGGTGCGAACAAGAATGCGCACCCTCCCCCGCCAAGATGCGTCGAGTTTTGCGAAAGTGCGTAAATGCATGCGCATGACCCCGGTCGACAGCGGTTTGGAGGGTGTTGGAAATCAACCACTTACAAAACGCCAACCCTGGCACACAGCGTGCTAAGGAAAGGCTCGCCTTCTGGGAGGAGGGTGAAATGTCACAAGCACTGGCAACCAAAGAGTCAACCAACAGCGTGAACAACCATCAAAAAGCGCTGAAGATTCTTGCGAAGTCTGTTTACAAAGAACTTCGCCAAAACGGCTACGAGCCGAAACAAATTGTCGCTCTGGCCAGCGAAATCATTAGCCTGGTCACATCCGACATCGACAAACCCGATTCGTTCCGACTCGACTGACAACGCCAAGGAAGCGCCCCACGAGAAGAAGGGGCGTTTTTCATTTTTCGGCCACCGGAAGCGTCCGACGGCTGGAAGAAGCCCGGACGAGCCTTGCCCGTTCGGGCTTTTGCGTTGGGTTCAGGTGCGCAAGGGAGCCAACCGGTGTCGTGGACGACAGCGCCGGTTCCGTGTAGAACTGCCGCCTTCGCCTGCCGCCATGCCAATTCGCACGCTTTTAGACCTCGACCTGACTGGGCGCCGGGTGTTCGTCCGGGCCGATTTTGATGTACCGCTAACCCCGGCCGGCGGCATCGTTGATCCCACCCGGCTGGAGCAAGCGCTACCAACGCTAAAGCATTGCCTGGAGCTGGGTTGCCGCGTGATTGTGGCCTCAACTTTGGGCCGTCCGCAAGGTCACCCCGACCCCAAGTTCTCGCTTGAGCCGGTGGCGGCGTTTCTGGCCGAGAGGCTGCGGCGTGACGTACTGCTGACCGACGAGCCCACCGGCGACGGCGCCCGCAAAGTGGTGGCCGATGTTCGCGAAGGCCAGTTGGCGGTGCTCGAGAACCTGGCTTTTTCCCCCGGCGAAGCCGCCAATGAAGACGGATTCGCGCGGGCGCTGGCTGCCTACGCCGACGTCTACATCAATGATGCGTTTGGCGTTACGCATCTGGCGCACGCCTCCACAGCAGGCATGGTCCGGCATTTCGGCGACCGCGGCGTGGGGCTTGTGATGGAGCGCGAGCTGTCCATATTGAACCAACTCAAGGGAGAACCGCTTCGTCCAGCGTGCGCGGTCATCGGAGGCGCCAACGTGAACGAGAAAATTGGCGTGCTTGAAAGTCTGCTGGGCAAGTTTGACGCCATTTACATGGGTGGCGCCATGGCCAACACCTTTTTGCGGGCGCGAGGCGGACACTTGGGCCGCTCCCTGCGCGAGGACGACAAGCTGGCCACCGCCCGCTTCTTCCTGCGCAAAGCCGACGACCGAGGGGTGCGCGTGCATTTGCCATCCGATTTGGTGGCGGCCGCGGGCGTGCGCAGCGAAAGCGGCCGCGTGGTGCCCGCGATGAACGTTCCCGATGATCTGGCGGCGCTTGACCTAGGGCCTGAGACCATTCGTAGATACGCCGAAGACCTAAGCCGCGCGCGCACCGTGTTTTGGAATGGCCCGCTGGGCGCTTACGAGCACGCGCCGTTTTCGGAGGCCACACGCGACATTGCCCGCGCGATAGGCCGCGCGGTGGGCGCCTTGACGGTGGTGAGTGGGGCGGAGACGGCTTTGGCCGTGCATCGAGCCGGCGCGGCCGACCACTTTAGTCATGTGTCATCAGCGGGAGCCGCGATGTTGCGGGCGCTTGAAGGCAAGCCCTTGCCGGGTCTTGACGCGCTGGAAAGCCCCGCCCGTGTTTAGCGCGCACGTGAAACCCAGCCCGTGCTTTACAAGGGGCAGCACATCGCTTCAATATGCGCTAAACATGCCGCCCGGGCGGGCCTTCTGCGCCCTTGGCCGCGTCTGCGCTAGGCAAAAGCAAAGTTGAGAAGAAAGTTGATCGGATCATGAGCACTCCCCACGTACGTCCCTTCTTTTGTGGCAACTGGAAGCTGTTTGGCAGCTTGTCCGAATCGGTCACCTTGGCCACCGGCGTGCGAGATGGCGTGGCCGACGTCAATGGTGCCGACGTGGGTGTGGCCCCCAGCTTCGTGGCGCTCACCACCGTGGTTCAAGCCCTCAAAGGCAGCGCCTTACGCGTGGCCGCACAAAACGCTCACTTCGAGGAGAAGGGCGCGTTTACGGGCGAGATTTCGATGGGCCAAATTGCCGACGCTGGTGCGGGTTGCGTGATCCTGGGCCACTCTGAACGCCGCACACTGTTCGGCGAGACGGATGCCATGGTCAACAAGAAAACCCGCGCGGCTTTGGCCAAGGGTTTGCTACCCATCGTTTGTGTGGGTGAGACCCTGCAAGAACGCGACGGCAACCAAACCCTTGATGTGGTGGGTCGCCAGGTGGATGCGGCGTTTGTGGAAATTTCCGCAGGCGACGTCGAAAAATGCGTGATCGCTTACGAACCGGTGTGGGCCATCGGCACCGGCCGCAACGCCACCCCCGAGCAGGCGGTGGAGGTGCACCAGTTCATTCGCAGCCGGGTTGCCAAACTCATTGGCGACAAGGCCAACCAATTTTGCATTCAATACGGCGGCAGCGTGAAACCCGACAATGTGTCGAGTTTGCTGTCGCAGCCCGAAATCAATGGCGCGCTCGTAGGGGGCGCGTCGTTAACAGTGGCGTCTTTCGTTGATTTGGTGAAAAAAGGCACAGCGGCATGTTCACGGTCCTAACGATTCTTCACGTTTTTATCTGCCTGTTTCTGATCCTGGTGGTGCTTCTGCAAGCCGGTAAGGGCGGCGGCATGGGCATTGGGTTCGGCAGCGCAACTAGCAACACTGTGTTCGGTGGCTCCGGGGCAGGCAATTTCCTGTCTCGCACCACGGCGGTGGTGGCCACCTTGTTCATTTTGAACTCGCTGGCGCTGGCTTACCTCTCAACCCAGCGTGATTCGCCTCGCTTGCGCGCCTTGGCAGCCGAAAAGCAAAAAGCGCAACAGGTCGAAGACGCCACCAAGGCGAAGATTCTCGAAGACCTGCAAAAGGCCAAAGACGTCGCCGAAAAAGGCGCCGCCGCACCAGCGCCGGCCTTAGAGACTGAAGGCACAGCGCCCGCCGAGGTGCCTGCGGCGGCTGAGTCGACGCCGCCCGCGGAGGCGCCTGCCCCGGCAGAGGCGCCCAAGCCCACGCCGCGCAAGGTACCGGCCCAAGCCGCGCCTCCCGCGCCAGCAGCGGCACCAGCGGCCGAGCCCGCTGGCGGCGAAGCCACGCCTTAGTTCAGTTCGCATCCACGCGCCCCACACCCGTGCGGGCGCTGGATTGAAACGCCGCACGTCGGTTGTGCATCTGAGGTCCCTGTAGAAAGCAGTTCCATGGCCAACAGCGTTCCATTCAGTAAGGTCGAAGGTCTGGGAAACGATTTCGTGGTGGTTGATCTGCGCCCGGGGCGGCCCGGAGAAGCGGTCAAAGACGCGGTAACCTCCCCCGCAACCGTTCGCAGTGTGTGCGACCGACATTTCGGTGTTGGCGCTGACGGCGTGTTGGCGATCCTGCCCGCCGAGACCGGCGACGCCCGCATGCGCGTGCTGAACGCCGATGGCAGCGAAGCCGAGATGTGCGGCAACGGCATTCGGTGTGTGGCGAAGGTGCTTTACGAAGACAACCCCAACCTCAAGAAGCCGGTGCTGCGGATCGAGACCGGTGCAGGTTTGCTGGAATGTGAGGTTGACGAGCAGGGTGGCGAAGTGAGCAGCGTGGCGGTTGAAATGGGACGCCCGCGTTTAACCCGGGCCGAAATCCCCATGGCCAGCCCCTCCAACGAAACGGCCATTCGCAGCCGCATCTCCATCGCGGACACCGAGTTTGTTTTCACAGCGGTGTCGATGGGCAACCCCCACGTGGTGATCTTTGTTGATGACCCCACCGCCGATCTGCGCGGCTTGGCGACAAGCTTCGGCCCGCGCATTGAAAACGGGCCGCTATTTCCGAAGCGAACCAACGTGGAATTCGCGCGCATTCGTGGCCACGAGATCGATCTCGTGGTGTGGGAACGTGGCTGCGGCATCACGTTGGCCTGCGGCACGGGCGCCTGCGCCACGGTGGTTGCCGCGTATTTGGAAGGCCGCTTGCCGGGAAACGTGGAAACGCCTGTTCACCTTCCCGGCGGCACCTTGTGGATCACGGTGGCCACGGAGGCCTCAGGGCCCGATGGCACGGTGAATCTATCGCCCCTGGGCGTCCGCATGCGCGGGCCCGCCAGGCGGGTGTTTGAGGCCCATTTAAATCTGCCGGCCCCAAAAGCCTAACGAAATCTCGGAAACCATTGATTTTTGTGTTCTCGCGCGCCGGCTGTATGCAATTGCACCCGGCCCAGGGCCAAAGTAAGCTTTGTAGTCCCTACGCCTGTCCCTATCACATTTACCGGAGGCCCCCGCCAAATGAAGTCCCATGGCACACAACCTTCTGCGCGCCCCCTGCGGCGCAAACTGTACTGGCTCGCATTGGGGGCCGCTTTGTCGCTGTCCAGCGCGTTCGCCCTATCCGCCTGCATCCCCGCGGGAAGCTGCGACGACGGATGCGACGATGGCTCTGGGGGAGGCGGTGGTGGCATGGCTGGCGGTGGTGGGGGTAGCGGAGGCGGAGCCGCCCCATCAGGGCCACCGGCGGATCTTGCGGTGGCGGACTGCACTCACGACACGATCGCAAAGGTTGAAAAAGAGATCATCTTCAAGGCCTGTGGCAACCAGACGGTTTGCCATGGCAGCAAAACGTCTACTACCTCGACAGATCTTAAGAACGAAGGCACCGCCATGCGTTTGTTGAGTGCCAAACCCAAGGGCGATCTGTGTCCGGACGACCTCTTGATCGATCCCAGCGCCCCCGAAAAAAGCATCCTACTGCGCAAGCTCTCCGACGCGCCGACGTGCAACGATGGCAGCAAGGGAGGAAATAAGATGCCTTCAGGCGTCCTCCCCGGAAGCACCTTCGGCGACGAGGAAAAGAAGTGCCTCGAAAACTACGTGAACGCTTTGGCCGAGTGGTCAAACAGTCAGTAAATCGCTCTGTCGCCCCGCTAGAACAACGTCCCCTGACCGCCGCCTTTCACGGGTGGCGGTAGGTTCAAATGCTCGTAGGCGCGGCGAGACGCCATACGACCTTGTCGAGTGCGGGTTAAAAAGCCCTCT
>JBBSJE010000001.1:0-118692 GCA_038257535.1 Polyangia bacterium | reverse complement strand
ACCTGGGGAAATCGCACCCGAGATTGGACCGCAGCCCTTCTGCAATTCGCCGTCGTTTTCGGCGACCGTATCCCCAACTGAACCCTTTCCCCTACTGCTCATGCACTACTGCTGCCGTACACGAAAATTTTGACATCCTCCTGGGTTCGGTCCGGCGTTTTGCTTGCGACGCAGTTTTTCACCTGTGGACATCGTTCTGCAAAAGCAAGCCACGCTTTTGCGGCGAAACAACAGTTCAGGACAGCGTTGTGCTTCGTCGATCGTTAAGGGTGCACCAGATTCTACAAAGCCGGCCGGATCGGCTCGCGCCGCCTCAAGCTGCCCAATGTCGTGGAATGCATACCCGTGACTTTATGATTTCGACAGGCCACCGCTATCACGACGACAGAACCAAAGCGCAGCGCGTCACGCAACGCACGCCTCGATGTTGTAACGAGCTTGTGCCGAGCGACTTCGCCGCAAAAGGCCCGTTTGCACGCATCCTCTCGGGCGATGGCCGCGTTCACCGGCTCCGAGGCCCGTCACTACTCGACCAATGGCGATCGTCTTTGGTCGTTCATGGATCCACCGTAAGTCTGCGAGGACAGGCAGATCATGACCGAGGCGAATCCCGTTGCTGATTTTATCGCCGACCCACAGTTGTGGCTGATCAACCCAGAACCAGCAACACAATCAACGTCAACGCGTCGTTTTGACACTGTCGAAGCAAGTGCGCCTCCATCGGCCTCACTTCTTCGGATTGTTATTACCTTCATTAGGTTTTACTTTCGCCACACAGACCGCGTCTTTACATACGGCACCCTCACTGCAGTCCATTTCCTCCCCCTTGGCTTTGCACTCGCCGTTGCCGCCACACAAAAGCTGTACCACTGCCTTGTTATTCGGCGAGCACGCGCGTGGGCATCGTTTACCAGGATCCGCGCCCTTGTTCGGCACGTTTCTGCAGAACCCGCGGTCGGCACCCTCACCAGCGCAGGTCTTGCACAGGCCCGTGCAAGTGGCTTCACAACAAACGAGTTGTGAACAGATGCCCGTTTCGCACTGGGCATTCGTGGAGCAGTTGCCACCCCGCGGGGTCATCACCACCTTCGCAACACACCTCTCGGTGGCTGGGTCGCACATTTGCGAACTTTGGCAATCAGTATCGGACGTGCAGCGTGCCAAGCACGCAGCATCGACGGAGCAAACACCGCTACCGCACGTTTCGCACTTTCCGTCACAGGCGCGGTTGCAGCAGATGAAGTTCTTACAGGCCCCGTTCGCGCACTGTTCGTTCGTCCTGCAACTTCCTCCATCGGCGATGGGGCTGACGCACCGGTTTCCCGCACATATTTTTCCCGCCGTGCAATCGGTGGCGACTGTGGCCGCCGTACAAGAAGTTCGGCAACTTCCGCTCACGCACCGGAAGCCCTCTTCACAGCTGACCGCAGCACCCGCAACGCACATGCCGCTGGTGTTGCAAACCTGGCTTTGTAGTTTGGTGCCCTCAACACAAACCGGCGTTCCACAACTTGCTCCCGCTGGATTGGCGGGCACACAGGCCCCCCCACCGTTGCAGGTTTGCTCCCCACAATAGCCCGTCCCGCCCGGACATGATCCCGCATTGGCAGCACCTGCGGGCGAACTACGGCAACTTCCGCGCTGGCCGTCAATCTTGCAACTTTGGCATGCGGGACACGCGCTTTCATTCGCCGCCAAGCCGCCGCAACAAACTTCTTCAACACATTTGCCCGACGTGCATTGCCGGTTTGCAGTGCAGTCGGCACCATTGGGCTTAAGGCCGCCGCACGACATCGTGCCGCCATCACATACGTTCCCGGTTGTACATTGCGAGTCGCTCTGGCAGCTGGCCAAACACGCGTTCGAGTTGGGGTCGCACTTGATGTTTTGACACTCGACCTTCACACCCGCCGCACAATTTCCGGCGCCATCGCATTTGGCCGACAACGTTTGCGTGGTTGCATCCGCAGGGCAGGATTGGCTGCTGCACACAACTGAGGTTGAGGCCTTGGCGCACGCGCCGTTGCCGTCGCAGGTTCCATCGTTTCCGCATACGGACCCTGCAGTTGCCGCACAGCGAGCCAAGGTATCGGGCGAACCCTTGGGAACGTTTTCGCACGTTCCGACTTTGCCCGCCTTGCAGCTCTTGCACACACCATCGCAAGCCTCGTTGCAGCAAACACCTTGAGAGCAGAATTTTGATAGGCATTCGCTAGCACCGTTTGGACATTCAGCGCCATTGGGTTTAGCGCCACAAGACGACCCATCGCAAACGCGACCTGCGGCGCACTGGCCATTGTCCGAGCAAGACTCGAAACAAGCTGTGCCGTTCGTATTGCATTTGTAGGCATCGCATTGCCGAACCGGACCCTTGACACATTCGCCCCTGCCATCGCACTTCGATATTCCCGTGGCCACCCCGTTTGCACAGGTAGCGCCGGCACAAACTTGGCCAGCAGCGTAAAGACGGCATCCACCCTTGCCATCGCACACACCGTCGCGGTCACAACTCGCGGCGCCATCGGCCTGACAACTGGCAGCCGGATCCTTTTCGCCCGCAGGGACCGCCGTGCACAAACCCTTGCTGCCCGACAGACCACATGAAAAACAACTGCCTTTGCAATCGGTCTGGCAGCACACGCCGTGACGGCAGAACGAACTGTCACACTCGCTGTCTTTGCTGCATACGGCCCCCGCGGACTTGGGGCCACAACGTCCGTCCACGCAAGCGTTTGGCGCCACGCAGTCGTTGTCGGATCCACAGGCGTTCCCACAGGCTGAACCGTTGCATTTGAAGGGGAAACACGTGCGCGAGCCGTTGTCCTGGGCTTTGCAAGCACCCTGCCCGTCGCACATTTTTGCGCTGTAAAACGCATTTTGGGCGGTGGAACAACTTTGTGCCTCGCACATCGTGTTGCTAGGCCACAGCTGACAACCGCCGTTCCCGTTGCACATACCGTTGCGACCGCAGGTGCTCGGATCGTCGGTCAAACACACTTGCGCTACCGCGTTGCCAGCAGCGGCGCGTGGATCCGGCGTGTTGGCCGCCACGTTGATGCATGTGCCGCGCGCTTGCGAAGAATTGCAAAACTTACACAGGCCAGTGCAGGGCCCGTCGCAACAAACGCCATCGACGCAAGATCCCGACGCGCATTGATTGGCCGAACTGCAATCCTGCCCTTTGCCACGTAGGCCACAGCTGCCATCTTTGCATTCGCTGCCCGCGCAATCCGCATTGCTGCTGCACGTGCCTTTGCAGGCGTTGCCTACGCACGCAAACGGAGCGCAAGCCACTTGGTTGCCGGTCAGGCACGATCCTTTTCCATCACAGGTGCTAGGCGGAATCAGGTTGGCTCCTTCGCACCGGCCTGGACGGCAGGTAGCAGACGGCCCGTACTTCGCGCAGCCGCCCTTGCCGTCGCAGCTACCGGTTTGCCCGCAGCTACCCACGCCTTCGTCTTTACAAACGTTGTGTGGATCAGGTTGATCCACCAGCACCGGCGTGCATTCGCCTTTGGTAAGCGCTTGGTCACAGCTTTCGCAAGCTCCGTCACACTTGGTGTTGCAGCACGTGCCATCGGCACAAAAGCCGGACTCACACTCGACTCCCACGGCGCATCTGGCACCTAGATTCTTTTTTCCGCAGCTTCCACCCTCACATCGCTTGCTGCTGGCGCATTGGTTGTCGCCTTCGCATTTGTCGAAGCATTGACCCGCGGTTGCGTCACAGCCGAATGGTGCGCAAACTGTGTCGGGCCCCACGTCGCACGTCCCCTGCAGGCAAATTTTGGCGCCCTTGACCGTGGCGCCCTCGCAGATACCGTTTGCGCACGTGGTTCCGTCGGGATACTTGCGACATCCCCCTTTGCCGTTGCATGTCCCGTCGAAGCCACAGGTTTCGACGTCGTCGCGCCCGCATTGGCCGGCTACAACGGGGGGCATGCCCGCGGGGATTGCTGAGCAACTGCCCATCTTGCCGGGGATGTTGCAGGCTTGACACATACCGTTGCACGAGCCCGTGCAACAAACCCCGTCGACGCAGCTGCGAGAGCCACACTCCTCATGGCAAGCGCAAGCCGTGCCCGCTTCTTTGAGGATCGCGGGAGGCTCACAGCTTTGGACGACGTCCGGCCGACCACCGACCATGCCCACCCCGGAATCCGCTCCTGGTCCGGGGCCAGGTGCAGCCTTGGACAACCCGTCCGACGAAACACTGCAAGCCGATATTATACTCAAGAGCGTTACGCCCAGCGCACACACGTATCTCATCCCGGACATAACCGACCCCACGTCTGCTTCAAAGTTGCTAAGAACGTCTTGGTTTCTGCTCTCGTTTAGCAAGCTTCGAGCCAGCCGGGGGAACCACTCGCTTGGTTTCGCGGAATGCTCACGATCCAGTCGCGCCCGCGACATGCAACCGAAACGTCTTTGTGGTGTTTCACTTGCCATGAATCCGCGATGACTCGTTGCCGCACACGCTGGGCTTGTGCGTTGTTGTCTCGTGCCGCCTGACGACCTGCGCCATCCGGAGAAAAATCTTTAGCCTCAACTCCCCTCGAATCACCTTTCGGCGGCCTTTGCCCCCCAACCCGGTGCAAACAACATCGCCTTTCAGTTTCTCCCGCTGGCGGTGTCAGTCTCAGCATGGACATCCCACAACTGCGTTTCAGCGGATTGTTTCTCGGCTGCTTACTTTGTGCTTTTAATGCGTGTTCTACAGGGGTCTCAATTCCCGGACAGCTTGATGGCGGCGGAACCGGGGGCACGGTGAGGGGCGACGGCGGGAACCTAACTCCCGATGCCGGTGCCCCTGATGATGGCGCGGGCGGTGGTCCAAACGCCGGCGGCAATGGCGGCCATGGCGGCAATGGCGGCAATGGCGGCGAGCCTAACGGTGCACCCGGCTGCAAGGAGGCCTCGGCTAAGCAGACGCTAAATGTCGCCTACGCCAGCGTTGCGGGCGTGGACCCGAATCTATTGAGCCTCGACATCTACGAAGCGCCCCTGTCTTCCGAGTGTGGCCCTGCCCCGGTTGTTATCTGGGTGCACGGGGGCGGCTTTAAGACCGGTGACAAAGCTGGCGGCAACATCGAAGCCAAGGTCGCGCTGTTCCGGCAGATGGGCTACGTCACCGTCAGCATCAACTATCGGCTGTCACCCAGCGAACCAGGAGATCCAAACATCAAGCATCCGGTGCATATGCAGGACGTTGCAAGGGCGGTGGCGTGGATTCACGATAACATTGGAGGCTACGGCGGCGATCACGCACGCATGGCAATCCTCGGCCATTCGGCCGGCGCGCACCTGACGGCGTTGGTCTCAACTGACGGCAGTTACCTGGGCGCGCACGGTCGTGGCTTGGCAAACATTCGCTGCACGGGCTCTTTTGACAGCGAGGGCTACGACATTACGCATGCGGTGGCCGAAAGCGAGAACCTGGCTCTTATGTATCGCAACGCCTTTGGCGACGACACGGCGGTATGGGCCGCAGCCTCGCCCATCAATCACGTTGCAGCTGGCAAAGACATTGGACCTATTCTTCTGGTTGCGCGCGGGTCGATGAATCGTTTGGAGATGGTAGAGGCCTTCCGTGCGAAGCTGGCCGCAGCCGGCGTTCCTGCCACGGTGATCGACGCAAAAGCCTACTCGCACCTTCAGGTCAATCAGGCGATCGGTGAGCCTCATGACACCATCATGACACCAGCCATCCGAACGTTCCTGACCCAATGCCTGGGCGCCAATCCTTTGCCGCCGTTTGAAGGTACCCCACCGCCTGCCAAGGGATCGGACTTCGCACAATTGGCGCGAATACGGTTTTCGAAGGACTGGTTGCCTGCAAAGCGTGACCCCGATGGCAAGTACATGGGCGGCACCGAGGTGACAAACTTCGCCACTCTCAACGGCCGGCTTTATGCGGGTATTGGGGTCTGGCGAGATAACGCTGGTTCCGACCCGGCAACGGGCGCTCAGATCATTCGCAAGGACGGACCCGATGCACCTTGGTGGGTGGAACATGACTTTGGGGTCGGATACGTGCGCGTCGACGAAATGGCCACCTTGCGCTTCACCACTGATGGGATGGGCCGCGCTCTGCCCATCCCTTTGAATGTTCTCGTGGCCTGTCCGAGCGAGGCGATAGAACCTCGCGAAGCCACCGTTTTTGTCCGTAGTCCTGCGGGCCAGTGGCAGCGCACGGCAATCACCGCTGACGTCAACGAGACGCCTTGCGTCCGCGCGATTGCCCAGCACCGCGACAACGTGACGGGTGTCGACATGGTCTTCGCAGGCGTGGCAAATGGATCGCTTTATAGCGGCCGCCTTGATACGGCAACGCCGGGTGGGTTGGCGTGGGCCAACTCGCCCGAGCTCAAAGGCACCGGTCGTATCCATGCCATCGCCGAAGCCAATGGCATTCTTTTCGCTAGCATCGGTGGTTTGGAAGATGATCCATCCCGCGGCGGCTTGTTCGCCCGGGGGATGGCTTCACAACCAAAACGGTGGGTCAGCTCCGGAATCGTCCGGCCATCGCCTACGGCAGTGTCGTTCAAGGCGGTGAGAACTTCACCTCGGTGTCAACCACCGACGCCAACGTAAGGTGGCTGAGAAACGCTACCGTCGAGATCACCCAGCAGTGATTCAAGCGAACTGAGAAGGCGCAATCACACACTCACAACAGGCCGCAGATGCCGTCGATGCAAACGTTTCCCGAGGGGCAATTGGCGGGAGCATTGGGCGCCACCCAGTGTTCCAGCGACACATTGTAAATCTGCAACGATGGGTCCAACTACACGGACTTGATGACGTGCGAGCCGTTTGCCGCGGCGGTACCTGCACCGGTGAATGCAAGCCAGGCTTGGAGCAGTGCTTGTCTGAGACCCAAATGCGAAGGTGCGACCCGAACGGTGAGGTGACATGCTCCCAGCTAGAATTACGGCACAAGCTTGTAGCCCGTCCCGTAAATCGTCACGATGTGCCGAGGATTCGCGGGATCGTCTTCGATCTTTTTTCGCAACTTCACCATGCAATTGTCTACGGAACGATTCGATCCGTAACCGCTGACGCCCCAGATCTTTTCGAGGATTTCATCGCGACTCACGGGCTCGCCCAGTCGTTCGTGCAAAAGCCGCACGATTTCGACTTCGTAGAACGTCAAGATGTGGGTTCTCTTGTTGCGCACAAGTTCGTGCTTGCGGGGACAAACCGTGGCGGTGCCAATCGTAATCACATCGTCTGAGCCCGTAGGTCGATGCAAACGGCGAAATATGGCGTTGATTCGCGCCACCAGTTCGCCCACGGAAAACGGCTTCGTGACGTAGTCGTCGGCCCCCACTTCAAGCCCACGAATTTTGTCGCTCTCCTGCGAGCGCGCGGTCAGCATGATCACCGGGATCACGGAATTGTGCTCGCGGATCTGCTCGCACACAGCGAAGCCATTCAAATCGGGCAGCATCAGATCCAAAATCACGAGATCGGGTCCGCGCTCGCGCACCAAGCGAAGGCCTTCGCGGCCCATGCCTGCCGAAAACACCTCGAAGCCCTCGAACTCAAGCGCGTCGGTAAGCCCACGAGCGATGTCGGGCTCGTCTTCGATGATCAAGATGCGAATTTTTTGACCAGTGCTCATGCAGGTTTTCCTGAAGCTTTGGCATGCCCAGGCAAATACACAAGCCCGGTTCGCTCGGCAACCGAAGCCGGCAGATGCACGCCAAACACGGTGCCCACCCCTGGCGATTCGTTTCCTGTGGGCACCTCCACCGTCACCCGGCCCCCGTGGGCTTCCGCGATGTGCTTCACCAACGAAAGCCCAATGCCACTGCCGCGCACGTTGTTTTCACGCGCGTTACGGGCACGATAAAATCGGTCAAAGATGCGTGGGCGCTCATCAAGCGGGATGCCGGGACCGAAATCCCGCACCCACAGCACCACGCCACCTGGTGCTCGGGTGATGCCCACATGCACAAGCCCCCCCGCGGCCGCGTATTTGATGGCGTTGTCTACAAGGTTCAAAACCACAAGCGTCAGCGCGTTTTCGTCCATGCGCACAGCGGGCAGGTCGCTGTCACTGAAGGTAACCAACCGCAGCTTTTCTTTCTCTAGGCGATAGCGGCACAAATCCAAGGCGCGCTCGAGCACGTCCGCGAGGTCGCCCTCCACGAAGTGGTAACTGGCTTTGCCGCGTTCAAGACGCGCGAAATCCAGCACGTTGTCGATCAAGTGGGACAAGCGCTCTGATTCGCGCGTGATGATGCCCCCGTATTCTTTTACCGCCTCGGGCCCTTTGTGGCGCCCCGTGGCCACCATTTCGCCAAACATACGAATCAACGACAGCGGCGTTTTCAACTCATGCGACACATTGGCAATAAAATCGCTCTTCAAACGTGAAGCGCGCCGCTCGGCCAGCACGCCCAACCACACAATGATGAGCCCCACGCCAATGATCACCGTGGACAAGATCACCAATACTGGACCCAAAACCCGTTGGCGTTCCGCTTGCCTTTGCAGCACTTCAACGTCACGAGGGGCCAGCTGCAGATACCAGCCGTAAAGAATCTTTCCAAACGTGCGCTCAACCAAAAAACGCTCTTCCTTGCGTGGAACCACCTCTGAAACTTTGGCGCCCGCCACACTTCGACGCCCCTGGTCCAGCACGGTCACGCGGCGCCGATCAGCCATCAGCGACAGCTCGGCGTCCAACACTTGGCGGAGCCACTCGTTGGACAAACGCGCCAGCACGAAATAGGCCTTGCCGCTGTCGGTTTGCTTGCGAATGTACGCCAGAAGAAATTCTTGCCGTCCCAAACGTTGGTGCACATAGCGAAACTGACCCGACTGCAACGATGAAAAGTCAACGGAGCGGCGGTAGCCTTCCCATTCTTCGCGGCCAATGCCCCCTCGGTCGCAAACGGTGTCCACGCGCGCGCGGGCGTTGAATCGAATCACGGCAAAGGCATCCGAAGCTGGCAGGTCGTCAACGTCGCAGGCCTCCCGCTCGGCCCCTTCATCCGGCATGTTTATGCGATCGAGCAGTTCTTTCGTGGCGGCATCAATGTTGGCTTCCACGGCTTCAATCAGCCGGCCGCTCTCAATCCAAGCGGTTTCTCGGAACGTGGCTTCCACACTGCGCGAAACGTCTTCGGCGTAGAGGTATCCGAAATAGGCCAGCGCCAGGGCAGATCCCACCATGGCCGGGAACACAATGGCCAGGATGACAGAGATTGGAGCCCCTTGGCCCGCCTCGCGTTTCCACCTCAAGCTGTTGCACTATACGTGGCCAAACGCCGGTCGCCCAGGCGTACTCAAGTTTTTCACGGTGCGTCATTGGGCTGCAAGTCCAGATTCATCAGCAACGCGTCTTCGCCATTGTCGGAGTAGTAGCCTGGTCGCACACCCACGCTGCGAAAACCGTACGAGCGGTAAAGCGCCAAGGCGTTTTCATTTGAGCGACGCACTTCCAGCATGATCACGCGGCACGCGTGCTGGTGGGCGAACGCAAGCATATGGTCCATCAGCCGCCGGGCATAACCACATCGGCGCGCCTCCGGATGCGTGGCCACATTTAAAAGGTGAAGCTCATCCAACACGGTCCAGTAGTTGATAAACGCCAGCACTTGCGCGCTGTCCAAGCGTAAAAGATCGATGTGCGCCTGCGGGCGTGACAGCTCTTCCAAAAACACACGGGGCGACCAGGGCATGGGAAAACAAGCGTTTTCCACGCGCATCACGGCATCAATGTCTTCAGGCCGCATGGGCGCTATGAAACAGTCCGCCGCCGAAGTCATGGCACGCTAGCGAGATTTTGGAGCTACACGGGCGTCGAGCACCGCTTTCCAAACCCGATCCACGCCATCGCCCGTGAGTCCTGAAACCGGCAGCGCGCGGGGGAACGTGTTTTTCAACAAGCCCCGTTCGCCCGCGGTTAGTTTGTCGATCTTTGTGGTCACAATGCGGTGAGGAATGGCCAAACTTTCGAGCCATTCGATCAGTTGCGCCTCTTCTTCTTGCAACCCGCGGCGGGCGTCGACCAGCACCAAACACAGCCGCAAGGTTTGCGACTGGGTCATGTACGTTTCCACAAGCGTGCGCCAGCTGCCGCGCTCGCCCTTGGCCACCTTGGCGTAGCCGTAGCCCGGCAGATCCACCACACGCAGGAAAAACGGGGGCGTTTCGGCCAGCTTCAGACTCAAATCATAGAAGATAAGCCCGCGGGTGCGGCCCGGTGTTTTCGAGGTGCGGGCCAGAGCCTTGCGTGCGGCCAAGTTGTTCAGCAACGTGGACTTGCCCACGTTCGAGCGGCCAGAAATGGCAATTTGGTAGCCCAACACCGCAGGCAGCGAGCGCAAATCGGCGGGCGTGCGGGCTTCGGCCACGAAATCGGCCGCAACAACAATGGGTTTGGACAGGTCAGGCATAGGACGGCGTAGTGTTTTCGTTTAGACGGCGGCGAAACCATGACATAGGATCTCGCCCCATGGTTGGAAACCTAGCCTTGGTGGGGCTTACGGGCGGCATTGGCTCCGGCAAGTCAACGGTGGCCGCGCTCATCGCGCAAGCGGGCATCCCGGTTTTGGACGCGGACCAGATTGCCCGCGAAGTTGTGCTGCCTGGGCAACCCGCAATGGCCGAAATCGCCGCAGCGTGGCCGGAGGCGGTGGCCGAGGACGGCAGCTTGGATCGCCTGAAGCTGGGGGCGCTGGTGTTTGCTGATTCCGACGCGCGGGCCCGTCTGCAGGCCATCACCCACCCGAAGATTCAAGCGCAGGCTATGGACCGTGTTCGCGCCTTGGAGGCCCAGGGGCACAAACTGGCGGTGTACGAAGCCTCGCTGCTGGTGGAAACCGGCCGCCACGGCGATTTCGACGCGCTGGTGGTGGTGACGGCGCCCGAGGACACGCAGGTGGAGCGGGCGGTGGCGCGCGGGCCGCTCTCAGAGGTGGCAGTGCGGGCGCGGTTGGGCGCGCAGCTGCCTTTGGATGAAAAGATCAAAGTGGCCTCGCACGTGATCGACAACGGCGGTGACCTGGAAACAACAAAGGCGCAGGTCAACAACTTGGTGTTGAACCTGCGCCAGAAGTTTGCGGCTTCGTAGGTTAAAGCAGTGAAACGATCAAGGAGGCGTCCACGATGACGTCAAGGGTGTTGGCGAACGCGCGGTACGCGGGTGATTGGGCAAGCAACGCTGGGTTCTGGTCGTAGCGAACGGTGACGCCAAACCCGAAGCTCAGGTCTTTCCAAAGCTTGGTGGTGATGCCGGTTTTGGCGTTGACGCGCGTGTCCTTAAAGGGGGCAACGCCATCGTCGATGAACGGTGGGATTGGCATTGGTAGTGGCTGACCAGGCACTACCCCTGGTGGCGTGGAGACTCCCGCATCCAAGGCGTTCGTCTCACGGTTAAGGTTGAACAACACTTCAGCGTTGGCGTACACCCCCGTGTCGTCCGACACCTTCCACACCTCACCCACCATCAAGCGGGCAGAGTGGATGGCAACGCTATCGACGCCGGCTGCGGTGTAAGATTCGTAGCTAAAATCATAGCCGATCTCGCTGACCACCTCGTGCGACTCGTTCGCGATTAGCAAGCGGCTATAACCCGCCTGAGCGCCGCCGAACAGCTTCTTGGCCGCAATCTTGTCGCGCCCCACTTGCCCAAGCAAATACAACGCATTCCTCGCCGTGAGGAAGCGATCGTAGCGTCCTCGCGCCAACATCATGTTGGTCACGGGAACTTCCTCCCGTGTGACGTCCGCCGCCGACATCGGCATCGGGGCAATCACACGGTTGTTCGATTCGCCGTACGCTGCCATGCCGTCAATGGCAAGCCGGTTATCCCCCGCACGCCGAGACACATTCAGCGTCAAGTTGCCGTTGGTCGACTGCGCGTTGCCCGACGTTAACAGCAAGCCACCTTTGACTTGGGCCGCCCATTCCACGTGTGGCTTGCCGTCGTCGGAAGGTGCCGCAGCAGCCTCAAACTTCGGGGTTGGCTGCGCAAACGCAGGCATGGAAAGCAGCAACACCGCCACGGCCACCAGCACGCTCGTGCAGAACTTGCATCGCCGCGCAGCCGCCGGCACCACCTCGAGGCATTCGGGGCAGCCCTTGGTGATCGGGGGTGGTGGCACCGCTTCTGCTTTTTTGCGATTCAGAGCCTCCACCAGCTTCACCAACACGATGAAGATCACAGTGGCCACGATGATGAAATCCAGCAGGGTTCCTAGCAAATGCCCCACCTTGAAATTCAGCGGCGTCACAGTGGCCTCGCGCCAGTTGCCGCCCGGCAGCAGGGGCGCAACCGCGGGCATCACAATGTCGTCCACGAAGGCGGATACGATCCTGCCAAAGGCGCCGCCTATCACAACGGCAACGGCCAAATCGATAATGTTGCCCCTGAGCAGGAACTTTTTGAAATCTTCACCTAGAGCCATAAACCACTCCTAACGCTGAACTTTGCGACGAGCGGCGGCTTGGATGTCGCTCGTCGCCCACATGGGCGCGACATATCGTGTTTTCGCGCTCAGGCATACAAAGATCTTCGTTTCAGTAGACAAAATCACCGCCATCGCGGCCCCCACCTCACAGCGCTTGAGCTGTTCAGGCCGTGTTTGGTAACATCCCGCCGTGCTATACGTCTGGGTCAAGGCCGTGCATGTTATGTCCATCATCTCGTGGATGGCCGGTCTGCTGTACCTACTGCGGCTTTACGTGTACCACGCCATGGAAACCGAGCCGGTGGTGCGGGAACGCCTGCAGGTAATGGAACGCCGCCTGCTCAAGGCCATTGGAACCCCGGCCATGATCGCCAGCTTTGTCACCGGCATCGCTATGTTGGTCATGGTGCCGGATTGGCTCAAGCAGCCCTGGATGCACGTGAAGCTCACTTGCGTGGTGGCCATGGCCGGCATTCACGGCATGGCGGGCGGCTGGCGCAAACGCCTGATCAGCGAGCCCAATTTCAAGAGCCACAAGTATTTCCGTGTGATGAACGAGGTGCCCACCTTGCTCATGATCGTCATCGTGATCATGGTGATTCGCCGCCCGTTTGGTCCCTAGGAGACGCTACCGTGTCATCCACCGAACTGCTGGAGCGTTTGCTCACCATCCTGCACTTCCCGATAGCCAAGCTATCGGGTGGCACCATCACCCTTGCATCGCTGGTTTTAGCCTTCGTGGTGTTCGTCGGTTTTGTGATCGGCGGCAAATTGCTGGCCCGCGGGGCCGTCAAGGTGCTCATGGTTAGGGGCATTGGGGAAGGCGCTCAGTTTGCCGCCTACAAAATCTTCTACTATCTCACCCTGGGCGTTGGATTGGCCGTAGCTGTTGACTCCGTGGGCATCAACCTGAATGCCTTGTTGGCCGCTTCGGCCGTGTTGATGGTGGGCATTGGCTTCGGCTTGCAAAAAGTGGCCGAAAACTTCATTTCCGGCCTGATCCTGTTGCTGGAGCAACCCGTCCGCAAAGGCGACTTCATCGCCGTGGGCAACACCTACGGCTTCATCGTGGACATCGGCCTGCGGGCCACGCGGGTTATGACGCGTGACGAGGTGATGATCATTGTTCCTAACGGCGAGCTGGTGACCACACAGGTTCTCAACCAATCGGTACCCACCAAGAATCTGCGTATCTCCGTGAAGGTGGGTGTTGGATACGGCAGCGATACCTCCAAGGTCCAGAGCTGCGTGTTGGAGGTGGCTGAGCAGAACCAACACATACTCAAAGTACCGGCGCCCGAGGTTCGGTTCGACGATTTCGGCAACTCAAGTCTCGATTTTTCGTTGGTGGTTTGGATCCCCGATCCAGCCGAAGACTTGCGCGTGGCCTCGAAGTTGCGCTTCGCCATCGACCATAAGTTTCGCGACCACGGCATTGTCATCCCCTACCCGCAGCGAGACCTACACATCAAATCGTTCGAAGCACACGCACTCGAAAGCTTGCAAAGCTCTGGCAAACAACACGTGGGCTAGTTACGCAAAAACGCACTCAGTTACGTTCAGGCCGACACAGTTCTCCCACTGTCAAAGACATGGCGCGGCAAAGATGATGCTAAGCCCGCCAAAAGCTTTGCGCGGGGCCTTGGCTCAGGTTTTGAAGTACATAAAAGTGGAAGGTACAGACAATGGCCCAGGTGGACACGCAACCCGACCCCGAATTTCTTTCACCCCGTGCACAACGGGAACGCCGACACATGTATTTTATGCTGCACATGTGGGACGATGAAGACACCAAAGTGGCGGCCCCGGTGCCTATGGCAGAGCTGGTTGCCGAAGACGAGCCCACTCACTCATAGAACGGCTTTGCCCCCACCAACTGGCTGCGACGCCCTGCGCGCGCTATGTAGCTGCGGTCCGAGGGGATCTCACACAACATGTATACAGCCGTTCTGTTTCTGCACTCGTGGCTTCGTTGGATCGTGCTCATCGCAGGAGTGCTGGTGGTCGCGCGCGCGTGGCAAGGGAACAAATCTGGGGCGATTTTTGGCCCCAGAGACCGCAGGGCCGGCCTTATTTTCGTGTCCAGCATGGATTTGCAATTTGTGCTGGGGTTGGTGATGTACCTGTTTCTCAGCCCCATCACGGCCGCGGCGTTCGAGAATTTCGGTGGAGCGATGAAAGACGGTGTGCTGCGGTTCTTCGCGGTTGAACACACGATTTTGGCGGTAGCGGCGCTGGCAATGGCGCACATTGGCAACGCCCGCGCCAAACGCGCCCCCAACGACCGAGCCAGGTTCAAGCAGATGGCGTTGTTTTTCACCATCTCTTTGGTGCTGTTGCTCATTGCCATTCCCTGGCCAGGCCGCACCATGGGCCGGGCCTTGTTCCGCTTCTCCGGGGTTTAGGGCTTTTCCAGCTTCACTTCGAGGGTCACCTGGGCGGTGACCTCGATGGTTCCCGCTTCGACAGGCGTGTCCGCCTGCGCGGCTTCCATGCGCGCCATCTTGCCCAATGGCATTGGCACGGGCCCGCCCGAGTGAGCGGCCACGGCCACCGTGCGAACCTCGCCCGCCCGCATACCCAATGCACGGGCCGCCGCCTGGGCCTCACGTAAGGCGGCTGCCGACGCTTGCGCAATCGCTTGGTCTCTCAATGCTGCGTTTTCCTTGATGGCAAAGTTCACTGACGAGACCTCTTGCGCCCCGGCTTTGACCGCAGCGTCGATCACCGGGCCCACAAGCTTGGTGTCCAAGAGTTCGGCGGTGATGGCGTTGCGCACCTGATAGCCGCGCAGGGTCTGTCGGTTGTCGTGATAATCGTAAACCGGATTTAGCTGGTAACCCGAGGTTTTCACCATGCCGCCGTCACCCACAACGGCTTTAACGGCTGCGATCACGTCGCCCTGGATGCGGGCGGCTTCGGAAGCCGCGCTGGCGGCGTCTTTGCCTTCGTGCAAGGCGGCCACCGTCACGTACGCCAGATCAGGCGCCCCGCTCGCACGACCATCCCCGGTCGCGGAGATCAAGGGCGTTGACGAACCGGCATGATGACCATGGGCGCACGCCCCCACACTCAACACCGCGGGCAACATTAGCCCCAACAATTTCGATTGCATGCAGCCTTTCACGATGTGGTGCCGGTTAGTTTACCGGCGATTCAACTTTGGGTTTGCCCGAAGTTTTGCCAGAGGATTTCGCGGAGGGCTTGGACGCCTCATAGCGAAACGTTAACTTGTCTTCGGCGGCATCCACGGTAACCACGCCCCCATTCACCAACGCGCCGAACAGCAGCTCGTCCGTCAAGGGCTTCTTCACTTCGTCTTGTATCACGCGCGCCAGCGGCCGCGCGCCAAAAGCGGGATCATAACCCTTGGTGGCAAGCACCGCGCGCGCCGCTTCAGTCAACGAAATGCGAACGTTGCGTCCTCCCAGTTGGCCAGCCAACTCCGCAATAAACTTGTCTACGATTTGCACCATCACCTCGGGCTGCAACGGCGCAAAATCGATCTTGGCGTCCAGGCGGTTGCGGAACTCGGGCGAGAACATGCGTTTGAAGGCATCGTCGGTGTCGCCAAAGCGTTCGGCCGAACCAAAGCCCGGCATACGCTTGGACAAATCACGCGCGCCCACGTTGCTGGTCATGATCAAGATCACGTGGCGGAAATCCGACTTGCGACCGTTGTTGTCGGTGAGCGATCCGTGATCCATCACCTGCAGCAAGATGTTGAACAAATCGGGATGCGCCTTTTCAATTTCGTCCAGCAACAAAACCGAATGCGGCGTTTTGTGAATGGCATCCGTGAGCAAACCGCCCTGGTCAAAGCCGACGTAGCCGGGAGGCGCACCGATCAAACGGGACACTGTGTGTCGCTCCATGTATTCCGACATATCAAAACGCAGGAACGAAACGCCCATTAGTTCAGCCAGTTGTTTGGCCAATTCAGTCTTGCCCACGCCCGTAGGGCCAGCAAACAAGAAGCTGGCGATGGGCTTGTCAGGATGCCCCAAGCCAGCGCGGCTCATGCGAATGGCTTGCACAACTTTGTCTACGGCGTTGGCCTGCCCGTAAATGCGGGCTTTCAGATCGCCTTCCAAGTTCCGCAGCTTCTCGCGATCGTCCGAAGCCACACGCTTGGGCGGGATGCGCGCCATGGTGGCCACCACCGCTTCAATGTCGCGCTCATGAACCGAAGGCGTTTTGCCATCGCCCTTGCGCTTGATCTTCAAGGCCGCACCGGCTTCATCCAGCAGATCGATGGCTTTGTCTGGCAAGCGGCGATCGGTCAGATGCCTAGCGGAAAGCTCAGCGGCCGCGCGCAGCGCCTTTTCGGTGTATTTCACACCATGAAATTCTTCGTAATGGGGTTTTAGCCCACGCAAGATTTTCAGGGTGTCTTCCAAGCTGGGCTCACCCACCTCAATGGGCTGAAACCGCCGCGCCAGGGCGCGATCTTTCTCGATGTAGCTGCGGAATTCTTTGTGTGTGGTGGTACCAATGCAGCGGATGCGCCCCGAAGAAAGCAAGGGCTTGAGCAAATTGGAGGCATCCATAGCGCCCCCTGAGGCGGCGCCCGCGCCCACAATCGTATGCAACTCGTCGATGAACACGATCGAGTTTTCTTTTTCTTCAAGCTTTTGCAACACGGCCTTGAATCGCTCTTCAAAGTCGCCGCGAAACCGCGTGCCGGCCACCAGCGAGCCCATGTCCAAAGCCCAAATTTCGGCGCCTTTCAAGGCGTCAGGCGCTTCCCCCAACTCGATTTGGCGGGCCATGCCTTCAACAATGGCGGTTTTGCCAACGCCCGCATCGCCCAGGAACAAAGGGTTGTTCTTTCGTCGCCGCGCCAAAACATGCAAGGCGCGCAGAACCTCGGCGTCGCGCCCGATCAAAGGATCGATTTTTCCTTGGCGCGCGCGCTCATTTAGATTTACAGCGTAAGCGGCCAGAGGATCGGCGGGGGGGCCATCTTCGTCGGCAGCGGGAGGCGCCGCGCCTTCCTGGCTTTGTGGCGTTTTGGCGGGCAGCAATCGCGACACGCCATGAGAGATGTGACTCACAACATCCAGGCGCGAGATGCCCTCCTCTTTCAGGAAGTACACCGCGTGCGATTCCGGCTCAGAAAACATCGCCACCAACACATTTGAACCGTGCGCGGTTTTTCGCCCAGCCCCCAGCACGTGATTCACAGCCCGCTGTACCACCCGCGCAAAACCCAAGGTGGGTTGCGCCGGATCGGAGTCGGACGCGTCGCTTGCGTCGACCATCGGGATTTGCGACGACAAAAACTCCTCTAACTTCTGGCGCACACGCGGCACGTTGCCCCCGCAATGCCGGATGGCGTCGGCTGTGCGGTCGTCGTCCAAAAGCGCCAAGAGCAGATGTTCTAGGCCTGAGTATTCGTGGCGGCGTTCTGTGGCGTCATCAAGGGCGCGGCGCAAAGCGCTTTCCAGCTCGGGGCTGAGCACCGAGGATTGTTCTTCCTTGTCGTTGTTTTGATCTGACGGGGAATCTGCCACTTCAATCCTCCTACGGAACCACCTTCAATCGTTCGTCAAGCTTAACTGCCGCCCTCCTGAGCACGTATTGACGCCTGCAATGGCATTTCATGCTCCCGCGCGAATCTGATGGTCTGTTGCGCCTTGGTTTCTGCAATCTCATAGGTGAACACGCCCGCCACGCCAACGCCCTTGGTATGAACATGCAACATGATTTGTCGTGCGGCCGCCGTATTGTGATGAAAGAACTTCATCAACACGTACACCACGAACTCTTGGGTGGTGTAATCGTCGTTGTGCAGGAGAACCTCGTAGAGGCGCGGACGCTCCACCTTGGGCTTGTCCAAGGTTTGGAGATCGCGCTCCAAGGCCCTCTCCTTTTTCGCCATTGCGCAATCTAGCTTGGCACGACCACAAGGGGCGTCAAGTCCTGGCTTGGGCCGTTGGAGGCCGCGCGGCCTCCGTGGTCTACGACGGCAAAACGCCGCCGTCAGGGCCCGCAGGGGCGGCGGCGGCCGCCCGCAGCTCCTGGGGCGCCGTGCGCACAGCCAATGTGGCAGTGGTGCGCACCTCATCGCTCCCTTGAGCTTTGCGCCGCGCCAGCTCCATAAATCGCTGTTGGCTGCGAACCACGGGCGTTCCCTCAGGCACGTGGATACGTTCGTAGATGCCTTCGGGGTGCAGCTGGCAAGCCTTGGCATTGTCGGCCAGCTGCAAACCCAAAATCTCATCGATAACCCGGCGCTTTAGATCGGGGTCTTCGATGGGAAACAGCACCTCAACCCGACGCACGAAGTTGCGCGGCATCCAATCGGCCGACGACAGATAAACCTCCTCGGCCCCACCATTGCCAAACATGAAGATGCGCGCGTGTTCCAAGAACCGGTCCACAATGCTGATCACGCGGATGTTGTCGCTGGTGCCTACAACACCCGGTCGCAAACAGCAGATTCCGCGCACCAGCAAATCGATCTGAACGCCGGCGGCTGAAGCGCGGTAAAGCGCGCGAATGACGTCAGCATCTACCAGTGAATTCATCTTGGCCACAATGCGGCCTTTGTCTTGCAGCTGCGCCTCGCGATCAATCAATTCAATGACGCGTTCGCTTAATCCCACAGGCGCCACGGCGAACCGCTTCCACGACGGGGGCGAAGAGTAACCTGTGATGAGGTTAAACAAAGCTCCAACGTCATCGGCAAACTCTTCCTTCGCCGTTAACAAAGACAAATCGCCGTAAAGCCGGGCCGTAGACGGATTGTAATTGCCGGTGGACAAATGCACGTAGCGCTTCATGCGGGTGGCTTCCCTGCGCACCACCAGGCTCATTTTGCAGTGGGTTTTCAGCCCCACCAGTCCGTACACCACGTGCACGCCAGATTCTTCCAACATGCGGGCCCAGGCGATGTTTGATCCCTCATCAAAACGAGCTTTCAACTCAACCACCGCGGTGACCTGCTTGCCGTTCTCGGCGGCACGTATCAGCGCCCGAACGATCGGGGAATCGGCGCTGGTGCGGTAAAGCGTTTGTTTGATTGCCAGCACGTTTGGATCGTCGGCCGCTTCCGAAATGAAGTCCATCACGTGTTCAAATGTTTCGTACGGATGGTGGAGCAAAATGTCGCGCTGACGAATGACCTTGAAGATGTCGTCGTACTCTTGAAGAGGCGGCACCAATTGCGGCGAAAACGGCTCTTCGCGAAACGGTTTGAGTTCGTCGCGGCCGTAAAGCGGCATGAGGTCGCTGAGGTTCAGTGGGCCGTCGATCAAGAAGGTGTCTTCGGCTTCCAAGCGCAGCGATTTCTGTAGGAATGTCACCACTTCGGGCGGCGCGGTGGCGGCGATGGTCATGCGCACCGCCTGCCCGCGCTCCCGGCGGCGCAGCTCTTTTTGAATGGTCTTGAGCAGATCTTCGGCGTCGTCTTCGTCAATGTCTAAGTCGAAGTTGCGAATGATGCGAAACGGGCTGCACGAGAGAACCTTGAAGCCGGGGAAGAGATCACCCACGTGCATAGAGATCACGTCTTCAAGCAAGATCACCGACGCCCGATCGGGGGCCGCCGGGGGCAGTTCCATGAGCCGTGGCAAGATCGCAGGCACCTGAACCACCGCGATGATGGTTTCTCGGCGCGCCATGCGCTCCTTTTCTTTCCTCAGCAGAATCACCAGGTTCAAGCTGCGGTTGCGCAGCGCCGGAAACGGATGCCCCTGGTCCACCGCCAGCGGTGTGAGCACGGGCCAAACGTCGTTTTTGAAATAGGATTGAACAGAGGCCTTTTGCTCTGGTCCCAGATCTTTCGTGCGCAAAATGCGCAACTTGGCCTGCTCGGCCAGGCCGGGGGCGATTTCGTTGCGCCAGTTGTCGTATTGGCGCCCCACCATTTCGTGCACGCGGCGGCTGATCGCCAGCAGCTGGTCGGGGGGCAACATGCCATCGGCCGCGGTTTGTTCGATGCCGCCCGTCTGCTGTTGCTTCAGCCCAGCCACCCGCACCATGAAGAACTCGTCTAGGTTGGAGGTGACGATGGCTTGGAATTTGAGGCGTTCGGCCAACGGCGTGGCGGGATTGCAGGCTTCGGCCAGCACGCGCTGGTTAAAAGCCAACCATGACAGTTCCCTGTTTATGAACAGCTCGGCCTGAGACGCGTCGCGTGGTCTAAGATCTGTAGGCGGCTTTTTATGTCGGTTTACTCGTCGGGCCATCTGTGGCGCGCAATCCTTATCACTCGCTTCGCGCACAGAGTGTCGCTTGCGAAACAGTTGTGCAAATTGTACCAGTCTTCGCGCAACGCAGCGAACCAGCGCGCCAAGTTTATTACCTACCCGCTTGCCGCGCCAACAACAGTGCGCCTTGCGCTGGCTCTTTGACCACCGCCACGGACCGGGGCGTGAACGGCAGATCTCGCATAACGGCGTCACGAAGCAGGGCCTGGCGCGCCAGCAAGCTGCCACCAAAGGCGAGCGCGGGGCGCGTGAGCTTCAAATTAAGCGAAACCGCCCGCACCAGTTCGCCCAGCGCCCTCGCGGCGTTCTGCACCAGGGCACACGCTTGCGGCTCTTCGCGCGCGGCCAGCCGGAACACCACGGGGGCCAGCTTCGCAAGATCGGATTTCGCGGTGGTGGGGCCGTACACGAAGGGCAGTAAGTCGCGCGCCTGTGTCACCTTCAAAGCGCGCAGCACGGCTTTGGGCAGTGGCCCCCAGGCCTGTCGGCCATCGGCAGCTCTAACCGTAAGCCGCAGCGCCTGCACGGACAAGTCGTAGCCCGAGCCCTCGTCGCCAATCAGATGCCCCCACCCCCCCGCGCGCGCCTGTCGCCCTTTGGCATCCTGCCCCCAGGCAATGGAGCCCGTGCCACTGACCACAGCCACGCCCGGACTCTGCCCCGCAGCGGCCAACAACAGGGCGCCGTCATTAACCACCCGAACGGTTTTGGCCAGCCGCTTGCGGTGCATCCAATTGACAAACTTGTCGTGATCTTCAGGGGTGTCGGCCCCCGCCACGCCCAAACATATCACCTGCAGCGACCGATCGGCGAAACCAGCCACCGCTTTGGCTTGCTCTATCGCCGCCGCCACTTGCGCAAACGCCGCGTTCCAACCCACAACATGATGGTTGCTGGTGGCCGCCTCGGCCCGACCTAGCACCCGGCCGCTGGCATCGCCTATCAAGGCGGTGGTTTTGGATCCGCCGCCGTCCAGACCTACAAACAGCGAATCACAGTCGCGGATGGGGCCGCCACCGCCGCCGCGACGACGAGTTGTGAGGGGGGCATTTGCGGCGTCCATCAGGCGAACGTCAGTATATGTCACCCGCGCGCCGTATACTGATGGGGATGGATTTGTCTTCATTCGAAGCTGTGCCGTTCGTCAACCGCCGGGCCCGCCTGAGCCAGGCCCTGGGGGCAAAGCCCGCGCTGGTGGCCGCAGGGTTGCCCTTGCCTCGCAACTACTTGGCCAACACCTATTCCTATCGGGCCGGAAGCCATTTTCTTTACCTGTTTGGCTTACCCTTGCGGGGTGCGTTCGGGTTCTTCGATGGCCAGACCTGGCACGTGTTTGCCCCCAACCCGGATCCCGCCAGCGCGCTCTGGCATGGCCCCGAGCCTACCTTGCAGGAGCTGTCGGCGGCGCTGCTGTGCCCTGTGCACGCGCTCGAAGATTTAGAGACCGAGGTGGCCAATCGAGGCGCCATGACCTTGCCCTCATCGGACGCGCGCACGTGCCTCAACCAAAGCAAACTGTTGGGGCGAGCCCTGCAAACGGGTGAGATCGCGCCGCACGATCATCCGCTGGCCGATGCCATGGTGTCGTTGCGCCTGTTTCACGACGCCGCCGCGCTTGCCGAAATGCGCGTGGCGGTTGAGGCCACCACGGCGGCACACCTGGCTGGCATGCAAGCCACGCGACCGGGTCTTAAGGAAAGCCACGTGCGCGCGGCGATGGAGGCACAAATCATCGCGCGCAACATGACCACCGCGTATGGATCGATCGTCACCGTTCACGGCGAAGTGCTGCACAACGAACTGCACGGCGGCGACATTGGCATCAATGATCTTTTGCTGGCCGACGTGGGCGCCGAAAGCCCAGGCGGCTTTGCCAGCGACGTCACGCGGACGTGGCCGGCCCAAGGCACGTATTCATCAACGCAGGCCGAGGTCTACGAGGTTGTACTCAAGACGCAAAAAGACGTGATCGCCGCGGTGAAGCCGGGGGCCCGCTACCGTGATCTGCATATGCTGGCGCTTACGCGTATGGGGCAAGGATTGATAGATCTGGGGATCTTGCGCGGCGGTGTTGACGAATTGGTGGAAGCGGGCGCTGTGTCCCTGTTTTTCCCCCACGGCACCGGCCACCTTTTGGGACTGGACGTGCACGACATGGAAGATCTGGGCGATCGCGCGGGCTACGCGCCCGGGCGCCAGCGCACAAAAAACTTCAAATTGCGCACGTTGCGGCTTGATCGCGATTTGCTGCCAAGGATGGCGGTGACCATCGAGCCTGGTTTTTACCAGGTGCCTGCGATCTTGCAGCACCCAGAGATGGGGCAAGATCCAAAGCTTCACAGCTTGGTGGATTGGGCCGTTCTGGAACGGTTTTCGGATGTGCGGGGCATTCGCATCGAAGACGACGTTTTTGTCACCGAGGAGGGACACGAAGTGTTAACAGCCGCGATTCCCAAAGAGCGCGCGGACGTGCAAGCCACCATGCACGCCTAAGCGCGCCGCAGCGCCCTGTTTGGCTGCCACAAACACGATTTGTGGCTACAGGGGAAGTTAGGCGAATCCTTCGCGGAGTTCAATCGTTTGGAAATGAGACGCCCCCCGCGCGGGTTCGGGGGACTGCGGAACTTCAAGCGCGGACGGAATCGGACCGATGCAAATAATCATGTACCTTAAGACGCCAACGAGGTGTTTGGGATGGCAAATGCTCGCGGGCCTTATGTTGTTGGTCGGGTGCCAAGGCAAAGGCGCAGCGCCCGATGTTTCTGCGTCGGGCGGGCAATCAGGCTCAGCAGGCCACGGGGGAGGCGCGTCTGATCCATGCCCCAAAACCACTGTTGAAATGCAAAATCAGCTACTGGGGCCTGGCTGCGGCCAAGACAGCTGCCATGGCTTAAACGATCCGGCCGCAGGGCTTGATTTGGTGTCACCGCATCTTGAACAGAGGCTTATAAACGCGCCGGCCCTGGGCTGTTTTCCCGACCTCATTTTGGTGGCGGGCAAACCCGAACAATCGCTACTGTTCACGAAGGTCGCCTTGGCAACCCAGGAGTGCGGCGTTCGAATGCCCGTTGCGGGGCGGCTTTTGGACGAGGAGATCGAATGCATGCGGCAATGGATCGTTACCATGACGGCAGCGCCGCCAGACGGGGGTGTTGTTACTATGCCCGATGCCGGCAATCCGAGCGCCGTATGCGCCGTTGGGCAGAGCAACTGCTCAGGCTCGTGCGTAAACATCCAATCGGACAATCGCCACTGTGGAGGTTGCGGGCGCCTGTGTTCAGGAGGCACTTCGTGCGTGGATGGCAAGTGTATCTGCTCGGGGGCCAGCCAGCTGTGTGGCGCCACCTGCGCGGACACGCAAACGAACAACACTCATTGCGGAATGTGCAACAAGGCCTGTGGCGTCAACCAACTCTGCACCGCCGGCAAATGCATTTGTCTTCCGGGTTTAACTGACTGCGGCTCATCTTGTAGCGACACAACAAGCGATGCCAAGAACTGTGGAATGTGTGGCCGTGCTTGCGGCAACGGCGAAGTGTGCAGCAATAGCCAATGTCAAAATGGCGCGTGCCCGCGCGATACAAAAAATTGCGGCGGCTCGTGCGTTAACGTTTCGACCAACGCCTTGGCTTGCGGTGATTGTGGGATCTCCTGCGGGGCGGGTCAAACCTGCCAGGCGGGCCAGTGTGGCTGCGAAGGCACAAACACACTATGCAGCGGCGTCTGCGCAAATACCGCGTCAGACACAAATAACTGCGGCGATTGCGGCAAAGTTTGTGCAGCTGGAAGTCTGTGCGTCAACGGCAGCTGCGGCTGCGGCAGCAACTTAACCGTATGTAACGGCAGCTGTATCGACGTGAGCTCTGATCCCTCAAACTGCGGCGAATGCGCCAAAGCATGCGCCGCAGGGGAGTCTTGTAGCAACGGCCAGTGCTCAACCATGTGCCCCAGCGGCCTTAAGGAATGCGGCGGCGCCTGTGTCAACATCAACGACGATGAAAAAAACTGCGGAACTTGCGGAAAGATCTGCGCGACGGGCGAAGCCTGCAAAAGTGGACAATGTGTTGGCTGTGGACCTGCGGTGAGCTTCAACACGCAACTGCAGCCGATTCTTACCGCATCATGCACCGCTGGCTGCCATGGCGGTACACGCCCGTCGGCAGGGCTCGATCTTACAACCGGACAGGCCTACGCGGCGATGGTAAACGTTGCTGCCAGCGGGTGTCGTGACGGTCGTTTGCGTGTGAGCCCTGGAAATGTGGCGGGCAGCTATCTCATCGCGAAGTTGCTAGGCACGAATATGTGCTCCGGGAACCAGATGCCGGCCCGGGAGGTATCCCTTCCAGCGGAGCAGATTGAGCTATTTCGCGCTTGGATCTGTCAAGGTGCGGCTAAAAACTAAGCTGAGGACCTCAGCTCAACCGCCGGGCTGCCACGCGGTTAAAGCACGTGCGGCAACACCTTGTCGCCGAAGTCGCGCATGAAGCGTTCCTGATCTAGATGGACGTTCAGGGCACGGTGTGGAGCTGGCTGATGGGGCCCTTCATCGATGCTGAACTCAAGGTGGGCACCTCACCCGAGGATGGCGCGAAACTATTGTCAGGCCTGCGCGCGCACCTGGGTGAGGCCTGCATAGGCTCCGTAAGCGAAGTGTTCGACGCCCAGCCACCCTACACACCACGTGGCTGTGTGGCGCAAGCGTGGGGCGTGGCGGAGCTGGTGCGGGTTGCGGCGCAGCTGTCTTCGTAGCCCAACGCGCAGGGGGAAACTACTGAACCTCAGTCCATGCCAGATCCTCATAGAACCCCGCACCCACACCTGCGGTGGGGCTTGAGATGCCTGTGGAAAAGCTGGCCTCTATCTCGCCCGCCAAGTCCAAAACGCCGTCCGACCCCACCACCAAAATGCGCCCGCCCGCCACCACGGGGCTTGTGACGGGTTCATCGGCCACTTTAAGGCCCTGCAACTGCGTGACGGTGTCGCCCACCACTTCATGCACATTCAAGTACGTGGTTCCTTTGCTACAAGCGGCAAGGTCTTGTGCATACCACATGGAAAGCAGCACAAAACCACTTCCGTCGCGCTTCAGGATTGCCAGCGGCGTGGACGTGGGGCGCGCATGCGCTGGCAGCAACGTTGTGCACCCTCCGCCCTTCGATGTCACCGCGCACAAGTCGGCGCTTCCCGCCGTCAACGTCTGTTGCCCGTCTTTGCCAAAAGTCGCGTCTGTCATCGCCACGCCCACGTCATCCGTGACCTCTTTCATGATCACAAGCTTTGAAGGTGGCAGCGCGTAGGTTTCGTTGTCGAGCGCCGAGTTGGTGACCTGCACCAAGTAAGCCTGCCCCGCGTTGTTGCTGGGATCGTCCCGATCCAGTTGCACCACCGTGGTTGCAAAGTGAATGGGATGGTCGCATCCAAGGCCAGCAACCTTCGATACCTTGGCCGCGTCGTAGCGCCACAAGTTGCCCCAAGTATCGCCCACGTATGCAGCTCGCAAGCGGCCATTTTCTGACTTTTCAAAATTGCGTGCCGTGGCCACGTCCGCCAGCATGGCGAATTCCTGTGTGCAACTGTTGGCGGTGCTGACCGTTTGCACATGCAGAATCTCTCCACTGCGCGCCGCTGCCGACAGAATGCGTTTGCCCTGCGTGGATGAAGCCGCATTTACACGATACCCAGATGCGAACACCAAACGATGGTCGTCCATGGCATCCGTTTTGTTGAAATAGAACCCAGGCACCGAGATGGTTTGCCCCACCGACTTGTCATATTCGGCAAACAGCCCAGGGTTGTGCGAGTGCCACATAGGCATCACAGGCGGCTCCGAGAAGCCTATCTCATTGACCGGGTTCGTGATGTCCAGAACGAACATGCCCGAGCCACCATAGCCTTCATTCATCACCAGCAAGGTTTTCCAAACCGCCAACTCGGCGTTTGAGCAGTTTTGCACGCATAGGTTTTTCACCTTTGGTGAATTGGCCAGACCGAACACATGTCTGCGTGGATCAGAAGCCTGCCCGCGCTGGGCGTAGATGCGAGTGACAGCGGTGAACATCGAATGCGGCATGAACGCAAATGCCTCTGAGCCCGCGGCGTGGGTGGCCCCCGCCACCTTGGTGTTTTCTGTAAAGAAGGCGTGCAGCATGCCGTCGCTTGATCCCACGTAGGTTAGGTTGGGGCGGTTTTTGTTCGTGACAAAGAACTGGTGGCCTCCCGGCAAGACGCTGTCACCCGGTTGACCCACGTCAATGGGGGTGGAATTGATGATGGCACCCAGCACCGCAGGATTCCCCGAATCAGGAGCGTTTAGCGAAAATTGCAAAATGTCTTCCGCCTCTTCGGGCGTGGCGCCCAGGCCCAAGGCAAAAAAGGTTTCCCGGTTGACCACGTTGCCAGCGCTGTCGATTTTGACCTTGATGATGTTGCCATCCGGCGTGCCAACATAGAGCCTTCGCGTTTTCCAGTCGGTTTGGCTGAGCTCTTCGGCCGCGTCCCATTCCAAAGTTGGCGGCGACACCGTTACGTTGTAGGCCAACAGGTGTCCCTGCCAAGTCGGAAAATCCACGCGTGAATCAAGTGCGTATTTTCCGGACTGTACGCCGTTGGAAAGCTGCGTGCCCGCCGAAGCGGTGGCCGGAGATGTGGCGTAGCTGCCGCTTACGGCGTCATAGATTGCGCTTTGCAATGCCGACAGCAATTGCGTTTCATTGGTGGCCACGAACGCATAAGGGGCTTGGTTGTCGTTGCCTTGATCTGTGCCCCCCGCTTTGGCGATGTTGTCATTCACCAAGCGTGCTGCTCCCACCGCAACATCAGCGGAAAACCCAACCACGAAAGTATAAACCCCCAAGTCGCGCCGCATCCTCCAAGCTGCCAGCACTGCACGACACTCGCAGCCGGCCTTCTCCGGATCCGCAGCGGCGCACGCGGCCTCGGCACATCCAACGTCGCCGGGACCATTGGCTTCGCCGTCGGTCAAAAACAAAACGAAGTTGTCACGACACGGCAGCACGTCGGTGCCCTTGAGTTGGTCCATATAGTGATAAGCGCTGGTGTTGGCCGTCTTGCTGTTTTCGTTGTTCAGGGTGCAGCCTGAGGGCGTGCCTCCGAAGGTGATGAGACCGCCGTATGAAGCCTTGTCCATCCAGTCGATCATCTTCACCGCAGCCGCACTCGATTCTGCTTCTGTTGCGGTTGGTTTGATAAACGCCGATAGCCCCGTGTCCCAACGGGCGCCGCAACTGGCGCTGCACATGTTCGCTGAACAATCGGCCACGTTGATGGGAGCCAAGGGCCCTCCGTTGTAGTAGTCGGGACGGGCGTCGTAGTACTGGTAGATATGGCCGCCGCTTTCGGTGGTTTTGCCCTCGTAAGACGCAAAGGTCGTCTGGCTCCCGGTGACCACGCCGGTGCTTGAGGTCACCAGGTAGTAGCTGCCTTGATAGGTTCCCGTTCCCACACCTTCGATGCTGCAGGTGTCGCCGCACCAAGCAACATCATGCAGCGTGGTGGTACCTTTGGTTTTCACTTGGTACTGGCTGTTGGCGCCTGGCATCAGCTTATGCTCCAGGCCGTTGTACATGCACATGGCTTTTGGCCCTGAATTGTCGTCGTAACAGGTATTGCCCAGGTGCGTGCTGCTCAGATACACCTTTTCGGTGCTGGGTGTTGTGCCAGTCAGGGCAAAATAGGGGAAATAGCCGCTTTGGCGAAACGTCATCAGCCCCAAGTTCAACACCTGATGGTTGTCGCCTATGATCTTCGCCAGCGTGCGTTTGGCGATAACCGTGCGCGACGTTGGTTGCCCGCAAACATCGCCCGCTGGGCAACCGGCATCATCGTTACAAAGGCTCTGGGCCTTTTCGCACATTTTTAGTGCGCCAGGAGCGCTAAGGCCCACTTGGCAGGTGTCACCCAGCGGGGGCATGCATTCGTTTTGCACGGGTATGTTGCAGAAGTTGCTCACCGGCTTGCAGGAGTTGGTGACCTCAGTGCACGTGTTGCCGGCGGAATAGACGCACTTGTTGTACTCAAGTTCGCAGTAGTTGATATTGCCCGAGCAAGAATTCAAGGGGATCTGGCAAACGTCAACAACGCTGTCGTCAACGAAGCCGTCCTTCTTGCAATCGCTGTTCGCCATGCAGGCGGTCTTGGCGTATTTGCACGTACCCACAGTGATTTTGGGACAATCGGCGTGCGAGGTGCATACTTCACCCGTGGCACACGACTGCGTGGGGGGACATTGATCGTCTTGATCACAACCACCCGACGGCGTGCCGCCATACGCACAGTTGCCTTTTTTGGGCGCGCCACATTCTTTGTCTGATGTACACAGTTTGCCTTTGTCGCCCTGGCACGTTCCGGTTTTGCATGCCTTGCCGGGATTGACACAACCATCCTCAGTTTCGGCGCAATTGCCGCGGGGGGGCAAGGGGTTGTGGCCCCGCAGCTGGTATGCGATGCGCTGCACGTGCCTTCAGCGTAGGTCAAACAATCGGCGTCGTTTTGGCAAAGTTTGCCGCCCTTGCTGCACGATCCTACGGTGGGACAATCGGCGTTCGACGTGCAGGTGCCCAAGCCCACTTTGCAGTACTGCGTTTGGCAATCACCGTCAGTGACGCAAGAGCGCCCGCTGGCGCTGCAGCTACCAGCCGATTCGCTCCAACCCCGACAATCAACGCCGTTGTCGCAATCAACGCCCACCTCGCTGGAATAGGAAAACGGTGTACCCGGCACGCCATTCATGGATCCCGACGTGTCGAAAACCACCAGCATGTTGGGCTTGTGGATTTGTCGTTCGATAAAAGTCAGCGGTGACACCCGCGCGTGCGTGGGCCGGACCAAGGACAAACCCAAGGTCGTGGTGGCCGCTATAACGAAAAACGCCCAGAAACGGGTGCGCATGATGGAAAAGGGCACTCCTGCCTTTAAGGCTTCGGCAGAAGCTTTAGCGATCTGAAACAACGTAATACGGGACACATTGGCGCGGTGCCCAATCGCAGCTCCGCGCCATGTAGGCGTTAGCGACCTGCCGTCCGGCGGCGTCGACGCAGCGCAAATGCCCACGCCAAAGCGCAGAGTGCCAGCGTTGCCCACCCACCCTGAGATCCGGCGCCCACCTGACAGCCGCCACCCGCAATGCGGTAACGCTTGCCGTAGTCGCACTGTCCAACTTCAGTGCCCAAAGAGGTGCACACCACAGCCACCGGGCACATATTGCCACCTTGGGCCCGACATCCGGGTGCACAGGTCCCCGTTCGCCCATCGCACAAAACGCCGCTTTGCAATGTGCCGCAATCACTGTCGGTGGTGCACACCATGCCTGGAGGAACCACAGGTGGCATCGGCATGCCCATAGACCCATCCGCCGATGGCTCGCCGGCTGCGTCAGTCGCCAGCGCGTCGGAACCGCCCGCGTCAGTCGCCACACCACCGTCGGCGACTCCGGCGTCCATACCCGTATCTGAAACTAAGATCTGAACGGGCGCGCTGGCGCCGCTCATCACGGCGGCGGCGCCTTCGCCCGCGGTCGCGGTTACCACGAGGGTGTGGCCCCCCGGTGCCAAGGCCATGGGCAAAGCAAAAGCAAACATGCCTTGGCCACCACTCACCACGCTGCCCACAGGCTGATTGTCGATAATGATGGTCACGGTGGCGCCAGGCGCCGCAAGCCCGCTCACCACAACGTTGCCGTCGGAAATCACCCCGCCCGCCGTCGGCGAAGTGATGGTGGGTGCGGGCAAGCGGCAGCTGTCCATAACGCATGTGGCGCCCGTTGGACATTGCGAGGTTTGCAAGCAGCGCACGCAAGCACCCGAAGTTGGAGTGCATACGGGGGTAGAGCCCGCGCAATCCATGCTGGTTACGCAACCTGCGACGATGACAAAGCTTACCGCTGGCGCAGAATTGGAAGAGACAGCGGCCGCGCCCGTTCCCACTTGCGCCGTAACCACCGCGCTGTGATCACCCAAGGGCAGATCTGCAGCCGGCGCCACCTGCCAATTGCCTTGAGAGTCAGCCGTTGCCACCAACACAACCAACCCATCCACATTCACATTCACCACAGCTCCGGGCACCGCGGTGCCGGTAAACACAGGGCGCCGGGCGTTGGTGGTGGTGCCTTCGCTGGGTAGCGTGAGGGCGGGGGCCGCCAGAACACACGCCGCGTTTGTACAAGTTGCGCCCTCGGGGCATTGCGAGGTCATTAGGCAGCGCACGCAGATCCCAGCGTTGGCGGCGTCACAAAAGCGAACCGACGGACAATCGCCATCAACCGTGCATCCACCAACAATGTTGAACGTGATGGAGCTGGTGGTCTCACTCTGCACAGCCAACGCGCCTGAACCCACGGTGGCCTGCAAGGTGTACTGATGCGCGCCCACCGCAAGCGCAACCGGCGCAATCAACTGCCAGCTGCCGTTGGCGTCCACCACAGCGTTGCCCACGACATTTCCGTCCACTCGCACCGTCACAAACGCGCCCGGCGTTGCAAAGCCTGTAAATGTTGGTGTTGCGTTGTTTGTGCTGCTGCCTTGAGCCGGCAATCCAGCCACAGGCGCAGCCAGACCGCAAGTTGACGCTTGGCAGATGGCACCGCTGGGGCAATCGTCGTTGTTCACACATCGCACGCAAACGTTTGTGGTAATGTTGCACGTTGGGGTGGCCCCGTCGCAGTGGGCATCAAGCAGGCATCCCTGCACAATCGTGATGTTGCGTTCCGACGTGCGGTCGCTGGTCACGGCCAAAACGCCCGTTCCCACTGTGGCTGTGGCCTGCAAACTGCGAAGGCCCAACGCGAGATCTGTCATGGGCTCTAGCACAAAACCGCCCGCGCCATCGGCAATCACCGTGGCCACCGCCACACCGTCGGCGTAGAGGGTAACCAAGGCGCCTGGAACAGACACGCCCACTACCTCGGGGCGACGGTCGCGGGTGCTTAAGCCTTGGGCGGGGCTATTGATGGTTGGAACGGGAACTTCGCAGGCGTCATCCACGCAGCGGGCGCCAAGCGGGCAATCCGAATCAACGTTGCAACGCACACACTGTTTGTCCATCACCTCACACTCGGGCAGAGCGCCAGAACAATCAGTGGAGCTCAAGCATTGTATGCACGTGTTGGACCCAGCTTCGCAGATGGGCGAGGCGCTATCACAATCAGCATTGCTAACGCAGCCTTGAACCAAGGTGAAGGCGACTGTTTGTGAGGACGCGGAGACTTCCTGCGCGCCTTGCCCCACCTGCGCCACAGCCACCACTTGATGCGGGCCTGTTGCGAGGGCAGAGGCAACAACGATCGACCAGGACCCTTCAGCGCTTATCGTTGTGCTGCCGGCAGCAACCCCATCGATCCAAATCGTGAGAGTGGCGCCCACGAAACCCGTTCCCGAAACCGTCGGCGTGGCGTCGTTGAGCATTTGTGCGTTCGTAGGGGAGGTGATTGCGGGAGGCGTTAAAGCGCAGGCGTTGTTTTGGCATGTAATCGCCGAAGGACAATCATTTGCAGACACACAGCGAACGCAGACATGATCCCCCACGCGGCACACAGGCGTACTGCCAGAACAATCGGCGTTGTTCAAACATCCCGATATCAAAGTGAACGAAACGGCGGCGCTTTGGGCGCTGGTGATTGCGAGTAGCCCCGCCCCCACTTGTGCTGTGGCCACAATGCTGTGCACACCTGGCGTCAGCGCCAGGGGCAGGGTGTACGAAAACGCCCCAGCGCCCGTGGAACCCACGCTGCCAACCGAGGCGCCATCCACAAAGATGTTCACGGTGGCATTGGCTACGGCCGTGCCTGAAACCGTGGGCGTGGCGTTGTTAAGCGTGCTGCCATTGCTTGGGGCGGTCACGACGGGCGCCGGTAGCACGCAGGTTTGATCGCCGCTGCATGCTGAACCCGAAGGACAGTTGTCATTGTTGAGGCAACGCACGCAGGATTGGGTGCTGGTGTTGCAAAAAGGGGTGCTGCCGGCGCAATCGGCGCTGGAAAGACAACCCGAGATGACGTTGAAGGTATTCTGCGAACTCGGCGCGCTGCTCACAGCCAGAACGCCTGCGCCCAAGGTGGCCGATGCGCTTACCGTGTGGCTTCCCAGCGCCAGGGCCATGGGCACGGAAAATTGCCAGTTGCCATTTGCATCTGAAACAGCCGTCCCCGCTTCGCTGCCATCAATCCGAACGGAGACCAGGGCATTGGGCATGGTCGTTCCTGTGATCGTGGGGCTAGCGTTGTTCGTTTGCGAGCCGTTGCTGGGGCTTGTCACCGTGGGCGCTGCCACTACGCATTGATCGTTGCTGCACGATGCGCCGCTTGGGCAGTCGCTAGCGCCCATGCAACGCACGCAGGTTCCGCTTGTGGCCTTGCACGCCGGCGTGCCCCCCGCACAAGCCATGCACGAGCTTCCACAGGCCGAAGCCACAGTACAAGAGGTGCATCCGGACGCGCCACACACCACCGGATCACCCACAACGTCCTCAAACACCCCTGCACCGTTGGCGCCAGATGGATCGGCTGAGATCTCACGCGCGTTGTTGGAGGTTCCGCAAGCGAAGCGCAAGATGGCGCCTTCAGAAACGGCCGGAGCGCCGGAGGCTGGCGGGGGCATTCGCATGGTGGCCAGTGGTATGGCCCAGTCCAGGAAGTAATCTGGATCTCCGCCAAAGGTGGTGTCTGCCAAGCTGGTGCGCGCGTGTGTGGCCGCGCTCCATTCCCGCACCAAGACTTCAGTGACGTCCTTCAAATCACCGGTGCCACTTTTGGTTTGATTCCAGCGGTATTGAACGACATCGGGATTCGCGATGCCATCAACAAGCCCTAGGAACTCGAAACTTGAAAAATCGCCATCGGTGTCTATGGCACAACCCCAACCAAAAGACTGGTATTGGTCGTTTTGCAGCGGGGTGCCGTCTAGGCGCAAACGAAAGAAGAAATGTGTGGCGTCTTGATAGATGGAAGACACGGGATTGGCGTCATCGCCCACCAAGTCTCGTTCGCCCTGCCCGCCCGTCGCATCGCCCCGCACATCGCCTATCGCCAAGCCTGATTTCTGCAACGGAATCCATTGCGACGGCTGTGGCCAAGTTTGTGCCTGAGCGGGTGCACCCATTGCCCAAATAGCCAAGCTGACAAGCAGACCGCTTACACAACCGATGCCGCTCGCACGCTTCATTGTCTTCCTCATGGCGTCACCTCGTTGCGTTCAAGAATTCTAAACTCCACGCGACGGTTGGCCGCCCGACCCTTGGAGGTTTTGTTGGTTTCGAGGGGCTGCGAAGGCCCGAACCCTTCAGCGGTCAAACGTGAGGCGTCGACCCCGCGTTCCAACAGAAAGTTCATCACGCTCTGGGCGCGTTTTTGCGACAACACTGTGTTCTTTTGCACATTGCCGCGGTCATCGGTGTGTCCTTCGATCAAAACCTTGCGCACTTGCGGCTGCGCAAGCAGCGCGTCGGCCACGGCCGTGAGTACGGGGAAGCTTTTGGCCAAAACTTTGTCTTTGTTGGTGGCGAAGAACACGGGCTTTAAGATCACCAACTTTCCTTCGCGAACCTCCACCAAACCCGGGCAGCCGTGCTTCTTGGGATCTGGGTGAGGCGCCCCCGCTTTGTCAGGGCAAGCGTCTTCGGCATCGCCCACCGTGTCGCCATCACGATCAGGTAGCGGGCAGCCCTTGCGCGAAGGATCAGGCAGTGGACCAACCGGCTCGTTCACGCACACATCCATGTGGTCCCAAACGCCGTCACTGTCAGTGTCGATGGCCGGACATCCGGTGCGTGTGGGATCGGGATGTTCGCCATGATGTTCCGTGGGGCAAGTGTCGGCTGAGTCAACCACGCCGTCTTTGTCTCCATCGGCGGGGCAGCCATGTTGTTCGGGATCAGACGAGGCCACACCTGCGACAGCTGGGCATGCGTCATCCGCATCGACAATGCCGTCCTCATCGCCATCAGGTGGGGGCGGCGGTGGTGCCGCTTCCTCAAACGCCTTAACCCGAGGCGGAGGAGCCTCCCGGGGCGCCCACGCCACGCGCACCAGCATGCGAAAATCGGGAGTTCCGGGTTGCTTCAGAAAGCCCAAGCCAGGACCGGCGCTAAGCAACCAGTCATCCGCCACCCGCACGTGGGCACCCAACGTGGTTTCCAAATGGGTGTACGAACGCTGCAAATACCGACCGTCGGGCACCGACGACGCCAAGATGATTTCGGGCGCCACCGTAAAGCTATCGTTGGGCGTGGCCCAACCCACTCGCGCCGCCAAATCGATCTCAGAGCCCACGGTGTTGCCGGGTGATGCGGGCAAGTTGCCTAAGGTGGATTTTTCACGATACATAAACCCGCCAGAGGCGCCCCACCGCAGCCAATCAACGCGACCAGAAAGTAGCAAGCGCGCTTGAACCCGCACAGATTGATCGCCGTTGTGCGCTTCGCTAGCGGTGGGCAGCCAAGCGCTGAGACCAAGGTGCGAACTGAAGGCGTCCTTACGGCCATCGCCCACCAACCTCAACAAACCAAAGGCGCGCATATCCCCCAGACCAACGCCATCGCTGGGCGCCACCGCAAAACCCGCTTCGCCGCCTTCCCACAACCCCACGGGCAACGACAAACCCAAAGCGACGCGTTTGGAAAACGAAGCCGCGATCTGCAAATGCCCAAAAAGCTGATGCTCAATCAGCGAGCGGCTTTCCTGAAACCCGCTGCCGTCGCTGAACCCCACCACCAGCGGATCGTGCGCATAGTCCAGGGTCAAAGCGGCGCCCAGGCCGAACGACGGGTGATACTGAGGGTCGTCCACCCAAAAGGCGGCGCTGCCTGGTAGTGGCGGCGTGTATCTGCCGATCGACGCGCCTTCAGCAAGGGCAAGCTGGGGCCCCAACACCCCCACCATCACAAACACCGTTACGGCCGCGCGTAGCGGTCGGAAAAACGTTCCCAAGCAAAGCCTCCCGAAGGTCCCATAAAAACGCGGCGCCGGTAAGCGCGCAGTGCGTTCATCGACGTGGCCGCGCGTTACTTGAGGACGAGCAGGCGCGCATGCGTGTGCCAAAGCAAAAACCCGCACCAAACGGCGCGGGTTAGCTTGTAGGAACGGTGTCTCAGGCGCAGCTTAGGGTTTCCGTAACGAAACAACGTCCGAGGGGGGCGCCGACGGTGCTCGCGTAACTTGCTGCGTCTCTAGAGTGTGATCGAGGCTTGGGCAGTCTCCGTTTTGCCAACGCAGCACCCGATCGTCGATGCGCCGTCGCATAACCTCCATGCCCAGCACCCCGGTGTTGGCAAACGCCAACTCAACCCCGTCGGGCACATGGGTGACCCGCACTTCGCGCCCTGGTGAAGGTCGCACCTGTTCAGACGCACCCGTCTGTGACGAATGGCGGGACAAGGCCTCGGCGATCATCTCGGCGTTGGCCCTGATGGCCTCAGGGTTTCCCCCAGCCGGCGCGGTGATACGCACCAACACGTCCTGCGGCCGTTGCTCGGCAAAAACTTGAGCGTCACGCAGTGCCACCGGGCATTCCCGCCCACGCGCCACGGCGCCGGTTTGGCCCGCGCAGGACGCAACGGTAACAATGCCTACAAAACCGAAGCTGGCTTGGATACACGCCTGCCACGCGCGGTTGGATTTTGGGTTCAGTACATTCGTGTTGTTCCTCATCACAGCACCCCTTCACAGTTGTTCGTCAAGAACAATTGCAAGTCAGGTGCCGAGCGTGAGGCGAGGCGCGCGTCACCACGACTCAGCGCGCCAGGTACTCGAGAACGCTTCGTTTTCAGCGGCCAAGAATCAAGCAGGCGTTGGTGCCGCCAAAGCCGAAGCTGTTCGACAACGCCACCTTCACTGGCACTTCCCGCGCGGTGTTGGGCACGTAGTCAAGATCGCAATCGGGGTCGGGGGTTGTGTAATTGATGGTTGGCGGCACGACGCCGCGGGCCACAGTGAGCGCACAAACGGCGGTTTCCACCCCGCCGGCGGCGCCCAACATATGCCCAGTCATCGATTTGGTGGAGCTGACCATCACCTTGCGGGCGTGATCCCCAAACACCTTCTTGATCGCCAACGACTCGTTGGTGTCGTTCATCTTGGTGGAGGTGCCGTGGGCGTTGATGTAATCGATCTGCTCAGGAGCCAACCCGGCGTCTTTGAGCGCCAGTCGCATGCACCGTTGGGCGCCTTCAGATTCGGGCGCAGGCGCGGTGATGTGATGCGCGTCTGAGTTCGCCGCGTAGCCCAACATCCGGGCGTAGATCTTGGCGCCCCTGGCCTTGGCGTGCTCTTCCTCTTCCAGCACCAAAACCCCCGCGCCTTCAGCCATCACGAAACCGTCACGATCTTTGTCGAACGGCCGCGAGGCCCCCTGAGGATCGTCGTTGCGCGTGGACAAGGCCCGCGCGGCGTTGAAGCCACCCACACCCAGCGGGGTGATTGTTGATTCTGTGCCGCCACAGATCATGGCGTCAGCGTACCCGTGCTGAATCAACCGCATCGCATCGCCAATCGCGTGGGCGCCGGTCGAACATGCAGACACGTGGCTATAGTTGGGACCCTTGGCGCCATGGCGGATCGAAATCTGCCCAGGAGCCAAATTGATGATGATGCCGGGCACAAAGAAAGGGGATACGCCGTGGCGTGGGCCCTTCGCATGAATGGCGTCGTAGGTGCGCTCGATGGTGGTGATGCCGCCTAGGCCTGCACCTACAAAAACGCCCACCCGCTCGGCAAATTCGCCTTCAATCTTCAAACCAGAGTCTTCCATCGCCATCGCAGCCGCGCCGATGGCGAACTGGATGAAGATGTCCATCGATTTGGCTTCGCGCGAGGCGATCCACCGGGTGGGGTCGAAGTTTTGCACTTCGCCGGCGATCCGTGTGGCGTAGTTCGTGGTGTCGAACTTGGTGATGGGCCCAATGCCCGAACGCCCCGCCAGCAGGCCTTGCCAAGTTTCCTCGGTGCCGATTCCCACGGGCGTAATCAGCCCGATTCCGGTGATGACCACTTTCCGCGACATGATTTTGCGTGCTCCAGCGATTGAAAAAATCAAAAACCCTGCGGTGGCGCTTGGTTACCCAAGCCAACCGCAGGGCAGCGCCTCACGAGGCGTGGTTCTTGATGTAGTTGATGGCGTCGCCAACGGTCTTGATCTTCTCGGTCTCCTCATCGGGGATCTCGATCTTGAAGGACTCTTCAAGCGCCAAAACCAGTTCCACAATCGCCAGCGAGTCAGCCTTCAAATCCTCGGTGAAGGATGCGCTCGGGACCACCTTGTCGGGCTCGACCTCGAGCTGCTCTGAGATGAGCTTGATGACTTTCTCTTCGACTGTATCGGCCATTGTCGTTCCTTTTCCTGTGTTTTCTTCTCGAACCAAGTGACGGCGCCCTGCGGCGTAAATCCTTTGGGGTGCGGTAACTTACATCAGAAGACCACCGTTGACCCGCAAAACCTGTCCGGTAATGTACGCGGCCCCGGGACCTGCCAAAAACGTCACCGCATGCGCCACATCTTCGGGCGTGCCCACCCGGGCTAGGGGAATTTGTTGAGTCAATTCCGCACGTTTGGCCTCGGGCAGCTCCGATGCGGTCATTTCGGTGTCGATCCAGCCGGGCGAAATGGCGTTCACCGTCACCCCGCGGCTGGCGTACTCGCGGGCCCAAGTCCGGGTTAAACCAATCACACCCGCCTTGGCCGCCACGTAGGGCGCCTGGCCAGCGCTGCCCGCCTCACCCACCACCGAAGTGATGTTGATAATGCGCCCCGCTTCCCGGGCTTTCATCAGCGGTCGCAAGGCGGCGCGGGTGCAATTGAAGGTGCCCGTGAGGTTCACGTTCAAGGACCGCTGCCAGTCGGCGTCTTTGGCCCCCAAGGTCAGCGCATTGACGGCTATGCCGGCGTTGTTCACCAAGATGGTGACGCCACCACATTCGGCGATGATGTCTTTGAAGGCCGCATTGACCGCCTCGGGATCTGCCACGTCGAAACGCTTCACCAGCGCCTCGCCACCAGCCGCGCGTACGGCTTCGGCGGCAGCCGCTGCGGCCGCTTCGTTGGAAGTGTAGTTCACCACCACTTTGGCGCCCTGGGCCCCCAGAGCCACGCAAATGGCGCGGCCAATGCCTCGCGAGCCCCCGGTTACAACCGCAACTTTGCCTTCAAGACCGCGTGACATATTGGCTCCTTAGGTTTGGGACAATGTGCTGAGTGATTGAGGGTCGGCGATGCCGATCACGGGCAATTCGGGTGCGATGCGCTTGACCAAGCCGGCCAAGACGTTGCCGTGGCCCACTTCATAAGCGTTGGTGGCGCCGAATGCCACCAAGGCGCGCACAGATTCTTCCCACCTGACGGTGCCGGTCACCTGCCGGGTTAGTAGGTCAGCAACCGCAGAGGCGTCTTGATTCAAGCTGGCTTCCACGTTGGTGACCACGGGCACCTGCAGCGGCTGCACGGACACCTTGGCCAAAACGCCCGCCAACTGGCGCGCCGCGGGCGCCATCAAGGCGCAATGGAAAGGGGCGCTGACTTGCAACAAAATGGCACGCTTGGCGCCCATCGCTTTGGCAAGCTCACAGGCTTTGTCCACGGCCGCCTTGGCGCCCGCGATCACAACTTGCCCGCCGCCATTGAGGTTGGCCGGCGAGACCACGGCATCAAGTGTGCGGGCGGCTTCGGCACAAGCTTCAGCAACCTTTTCGCCCTCTAGGCCCAAGATGGCTGCCATGGCACCCGCACCCGGCGCAACCGCCTCTTGCATGAACTTGCCGCGCAGGTGCACCAGCTTCACCGCATCGGACAGGCGGAGCGCGCCGGCAGCCACCAAGGCCGAGTATTCGCCCAAAGAATGGCCAGCCACCACATCGGGCTTCAGATTGGTTTGGGCCTGCAAAACCCGCAACGCCGCCACGCTGGTGGTCAAGATGGCCGGCTGCGCGTGCGCGGTGAGCGTCAGCGCGTCTTCGGGCCCCTCGAAGCAAAGCTTGGAGACCGCAAAGCCAAGGCTATCGTCGGCCTCCTGATACACCGCTCGCGCCTCAGCAAAGGCATCAAACAGGGCGCGGCCCATACCTACCTTTTGAGAACCTTGTCCTGGAAACAAAAACGCTTTCATGAATGTGCTCGCGGTGTGCTCTGCCTCGCGAAATCCAAGCAAAGGCAAAGGTGAACGCGCACGAACTAGTCGCTTACGCGCCCCGGTTCAAGCAAAAAACGCAAAATGACCCTAGAAGCTGGGCGAGATCGTAGGTTGGCGTGGGGAACCTCAAGAAGCCTCCGCGCCGGTTGGGTTTCCCGCCGCCGCCGCATCCCAAATTGACGAAAACCGCTGAACGTCGGTGGTCAAGGCATCGTTAAGCCCCGATTGGGCAAAACCTTCCGCCTGCAAGATCGCGTTTTTGATGGCTTTGGGCCGCGAGCCACCGTGGCAAATCATAACCACGCGGCTCACGCCCAAAAGTGGTGCACCACCGGTTTCCGCATAGTCGGTCTTGCGCTTGAGACGCCTGAGCGCTGGCTTCATCAACAACGCGCCGAATTTTACCAGCGGCCCGCTGCTCATCACCTCCGAGCGCACCATCTTGAACACCGCCTCCACCACACCCTCGCAACCTTTGAGCAGCACGTTCCCCGTGAACCCATCGGTCGCCACCACATCCACATCGCCGCGAAAGATGTCACGCCCCTCGACATATCCAACGTACTCAAAGCCTTCGGGGGATCCCAAGCCAGCCAGCAGCGCATGAGTTTCCCGGGTCAATGTTGTGCCTTTGTGCGCCTCAGACCCGTTGGAGAGCAGCCCCACGCGTGGCCGAGACTTTTTGTGCTGCAGCCGCGCGTAAACCGCGCCCATAACCCCGAACTGCGCCAACACTTGCGGCTTGGGCTGCACATTGGCGCCCATGTCAAGCAGCGCGCACTCGCCCTTGATGGTGGGGAAGGTGGTGATTATGGCGGGGCGGTCTACGCCGGCAAGCCGTCCCAGCACAAATAGCCCGCACGCCATCATGGCGCCCGAATTGCCAGCCGACACCACCGCATCCACTTCGCCCGCCTTGGCCATATCGAAACACAGGCGCATCGACGACTGCTTTTTCTTCTTCACCGCGATCGACGGGGCGTCGTCCATGGTGATGACTTCGGTGGTGTGGCGGATGGTTAGCCGTTCAGATGCACCTTCGGCGTTCGCACGCAGGTGCGGTGTGATCTGGGCTTCGTTGCCGACCAAAACAATGTGTAGCCCCGACGCGGCGAGTGCTTCAACCGCGCCCGCCACTTCCACCTGGGGCCCGCCGTCGGACCCCATTGCGTCAACGGCAATGCGAAAGGGCCTGGTGGCTATGCTTCTTCCTCGATCTTAAGAACGGCGCGGCCTTTGTAGTAGCCGCAGGATGCGCACGCCCGGTGAGGAAGCTTCATCTCGCCACATTGTGCGCAGGGAATGCCCACAGGCGCCGTTCGTTTCATAACTTCAGCGCGACGAATGCGCGAACGGGACTTGGACTGACGTTGTTGAGGGACTGCCATTGTTCGTTCCTTGTATCTGACCTAGGTCTTGCTGCTCAAAAAACTAAGATTTCAATTTCTTCGCAAGCTCTGCGAAGGGCGACCGCTTGAGGGTTTGCTGCTCGGCACAATCACAGGGCGTTTTGTCGCGGTTTACGCCACAAATGGGGCAAATTCCCAAGCACTCGGGCTCGCAACGGGGGCTGTAGGGCACCGCCAGCAGCAACTCTTCCCGAAACTCCGGCGCCAAATCGATCACGCCGTTTTGGAACACCGCGAAGTCGCCTGGATCGCCCTCATCCAGATCCACCTTCTCGTCGCCTTGGGGTACCTTGGCGTCTTCTTCGCCTTCCACAAACGAAACCGCCAAGTCTAGATCGATGGGCAGTTTGGTGGGCTCGAGGCAGCGCACACAGGTAAATTGCAGAGCGCCGTTGAGCTTGCCCCGCAGCAAAAAATCGTCACCGATGGGCTCCAAACGGCCACGAAAACGCAGCCCTTCGGGCGCCAGTGTCGCTTCCAAATCGGCCAGATGTTCAGCCAAAAAGGCTGAATCCAAAGGCAAGTCCACGTCGAGCCCTAGCTCGCCGATATCGATGGTCTTGTACCTCATATCCTGTCATTTAACCCCGGGGTCCGGCCCCAGGAAGGTCGTAACTATAGGGGCCCGAAGGGCTTCGTCAAGGAGCGTCTGAGGGTGGGCAACCACAAGCCCAGGTCTTTGGTGCAACGCGGAATAGTCGCTATTTGCTAGACCCGCCTGCGGATCCGACAGCGCTGCCGCCAAACAGCAGCAAGGTCTTGAGGTCCTCGTCGTTGAACATCAGCTGAAGACCCACGAAGCCGTCAATAAACGCGCCGCCGCCGGCCGCCGCTGGTTCGTGGTTCAGCATGTCGTCGGCGCCGGCCACCAGGTACAGATTGCGTTGGTAAACGGCCAGCGCGGCAAGAGCCTTGAGCCGTGGGTACACATTCGAGCGGGTGTCGAAGGCGTCAAAGGAAAGCATCAGGCGGTCCTGCAAGAAGAACAAATCCAAGCCAGCGCCGCCCGTGGATTCCTTGATGCCGAACCGGCCCACCGCGTTGCCCCATCGTTTGCCAAACATGAACGAAAACCGCAACGCCTCCGAAATCTCCACCACCTTTTCCGATTCCAAGCCGTCTTGGCTTGAGTCACGGGTGCGCAGGACCTCGCGCCGGAAGCCGCGAGGATCGTCAACCAGTTCGATCAAATAGAACTTGTCTGGCCGCGGCGCCAGCATGATCGAAAGGTATTGCTTAAACGTACGGGCCAGATAGTTGTATTCCGACCGCAAGCCCACGATGGTTTGCAGATTGGTGACGCCTTTGACGAACGTACCGGCGTCTTCGGTGAGCTCTTCAATGTTGTTGACAATCTGGTCGTCTGTGATGAGTCGGCCCACAGTGCCTTTGCCATCGGCCATATAGCCCGTGACCTTTTCAACGTTGGTGAGCGAGTTTTCCAGCTTTTCAACGCTGCTTTCGATGCGGTCTAGTGAGTTGCGCAACTTTTCGCCGGTTTCGCTCACGTTGCCGTGCGTGGTGCCCACCAAGCCTTTGACACCCTCGGTGATCTCACGGATGTTTTGAATGGATACCTTGATGTCGTCGGTTTGAGTGTTGGTGATGTCCTGAATGTCCGCCGCAATGTCATCAATGCGTGAAAGCAAACGTTCGAGCACCACCGAGTTCGTTCGAATGGTTTCGTTGAGGCCATCGGCAATTTGGGAGATGCTGCCCGATGTCATGCCGCGAATGTCCTTCAGAATGTCCTTCAGGATGGGAATGGTGTCCTGCACCGATTCGGTGACATCCGCAAAGGTGGAAGGCTCAAGCACGATTTTAATTTCGTCACCGGCTTTCAAAACCCGATGTTTGCGCCCCGTGGCAGGATCTTCCGGGGTGCCGGGATCCACTTCAAGATAGTATTCACCAAGCAACGACGCTGCCTTTTTGGCAACGACGGCGTTTTCATACAGGGTGATGGTTTCATCGATGCGGATGTCGACGCGGGCTTTGCGTCCATCCAAACCCTTGCCCACGATGTTGCCAATCGGAATGCCGGCGGTTTGCACCCGCGACTTCTCGAACAACCCCAGCGCGTCGCGAAAGCGCGCGTGCAACACATAACCATCCTCGCTGGTGTGTTCGCGAACGTACTTGAACAATGCAAAACTCAAAGCCGCAGCGATGAGCACGGTGAGGCCCACCGTGAAAGGCGCCAGACTTCGCCTCAAGAGGCCCCCTTGTCTTGCTTGGCTTGCGCCTGGGATTCTCGGCTCACTCCCGAAAGCGTTAGGAATTCTTTGAGCACCGGATGCTCGCTTGAGCGGACCTCGTCGGGGGTGCCAGAAACCGCCATCACCCCGTCGTAAAGCATCGACACCCGATCGCCAATGCGAAACGTCGACGCCATATCGTGCGAGATCACCACCGAGGTAACCCCAAACTCATCCGCGGTTTGGCGAATCATTTCGTCCACATTGCCTGTTGCAATGGGATCAAGACCTGTTGTGGGCTCGTCGTAAAGCAAAATCTTGGGGCGGTCGATCAAGGCGCGCGCCAGGCCCACGCGTTTGCGCTGACCACCTGACAGCTGGGCGGGGAATTTCATGGCAATTCCTGGGATGCGTTCAAGATCGAGGCGTTTGAGCAGTTCCCAGACCCGCCCCTCCACCTCCGCGTGCTTGAGCCGATAGCGCTCAAGCAGGGGAAACGCAATGTTCTCCATGACGGTCATAGAGTCAAACAGGGCGGCGTACTGAAACACCATTCCGAACTTGCGCCGCAGGGTGCCCATTTCCACTTCGTTAAGACCCACAACATTTTGGCCATCAACGTAGATTGCACCTTCGTCGGGCGCCAAAAGCCCCATCATCAGCTTCATAAACACGGATTTGCCCTGGCCAGAGCCGCCAATGATGATGTTGGTTTTGCCGCGTTCAATGTCGAGATCTATGCCACGCAAGACGTGCTGAGGCGGGAAGGTTTTGTGCAAACCCCGCACGCGAATGTGCCAACGGTCGTCCTGTTGGTCCAACGGGGTAGAAGATTCGCCAATGCCTGTCGACATGTTATTCGCTCGCCATCGGCCAGACGGCGTTAAGCATCTCAATAAGAAAGTAGTCCAACACCAAAATGCACACAGAGCCAGTAACAACTGATCGCGTTGTGGCCAACCCCACTTCTTTGGCCCCGCCGCGAACGTTGAAGCCTTGATAACAGGCCGCCAGGGCCAGCGTTAAGCCGAACACCGCCGCTTTGACCAGGCCCTTGATGTAGTGCTTCGGGTCCACCCAGTAAACGAACAAGCCGGTCACCTGGCCCACATCAAGATTGCGGACCAAGATCGCCACCAAATAACCGCCAAAAAGGCCAATGAGATTAAATGCCATGGTCAGCACGGGCCCCATGAGGGTGGCGGCCACCAATCGCGGGGTGATGAGATATTGAACCGGGTTCACAGCGAAGGTGGTGAGGGCATCAACCTGCTCCGTGATGCGCATCGATCCCAGCTCCGTGGCCATGCCCGATCCTGCCCGCGCAGTGATCATCAAGCCGGCAAATACGGGCGCCAGCTCTTCAGCTAAAGATACGCCCACCGTCACGCCCACCCAGCGTTCTTGCCCGAAAATCGAAAGCGCGTTGATGGCCTGTAGCGCCGACACCGCGCCCGAAAAGAAGCCAACCAGCAACACGATGGGCAACGAACCTACGCCGATAAACTCCATCTGCTCAAAGAACAGGCGCCAGCGAAACGGGCGGCGAAACAGCCAGGTCAGCGCGTTGACCAGCAGGATCAGGTGGGCGCCCAGCGCGGTTAAGAACAGATTAAACGGGCGAAAAACGATCGAGAGCGTCTGCTGCCAGACACTTGGGGCCTGGGGTTCATCAGCTTGACCGTCGCCGGCAGAGGGGGCTGGGGTGGCCGCTTTCGCAGGTGAGGCCTTCGCAGCCTTCGCGGTTGACTTAGCCACCCGCGGACTCCTCACGGGCAGGGGCGGAAGGGCTTACCTCCCTAAGACCGTGTCGGTAGATGCGCGGCACGCGTTTGGAGATGCCACAGGTGATCTCGTAGTTGAGCGTTCCTGCCCAAGTGGCCACGTCGTCCAAGGTGATTTGCTGCTGACCATCGCGACCAATCAGAACAACATCATCACCCAAGCTAGCGCCCGGCACATCGGTGACATCAACCATCACCATGTCCATGCACACCACGCCAGCCAAGGGCGCTTTGTGCCCGCGAATGAGCACGCAAGCGCCCTGCAAATGCCGAGGGTAGCCATCGGCATAGCCGACAGGCAAAACCGCGATCCTTGAAGTTCGTTGCGCCACGAAGCGATGCCCATAGCTAACCCCCGCGCCGGCCGCCACTTCGTGCAGCGCCATCACACGGGTGCGCAAGCTCAGTACGGGCGATAGCCCCTGGCCCGGGACCCAGGCGCTGGGCGTGGCCCCGTAGAGCGCAAGACCTGGCCGCACGGCCGAAAAATGCGCCTGCGGATAGCGTAAAGTGGCCGCGGTGTTGGCCGCGTGAATGGCTCCGGGTACAAGCCCTGCGGCTTGCACCTGGGTGAGCACACCAGCAAACTGCTCAAGTTGCTTTTGAGTTGCGCTGAAGTCTTCAGCGTCGGCGCACGCAAAATGAGTGCATAGGCCAGCAAGCTGCAACCGCGGCGAGGCCGCTATCACCTGCAACGCCCGCTGCAGTTCGGACCCCTGCACTCCCAGGCGGTGCATGCCGGTCTCCACCTTCAAATGCACCGCAAGCGGGCTCGAAAGGGGCGCGCCAGAAACCGACCGCCGACGCGCGGGTGATTGGGCAAAACGCTCGAGGTCGGCAGGATCGTAAACCACCGGCGTAAGATTGGCTTCGATCATCTCGCTGTGTTCCCGGCCGTAGTAAGCGCCCAGCACAACGATCTGGCCCCCGATGCCCGCTTGCCGCAACTCCATGCCTTCTTCGGCCAGCGAAACCGCCAACGCGTCACACAGGGGGGCCAGCTCTCGCGCCACCGCCACGGCGCCATGGCCGTAGGCATCGGCTTTCACCACGCCGTAAATCGCAACGTTGGGCCCCACCTTTTGGCGCAGCAGCGTTGCGTTGGCTCTTAGGGCGGCCAAATCAATCTCGGCCACGGTGGGGCGAATGGAGGTGCGCAGGTCTGATTGGCGCGCCGAAACAGGCTCCCTCATGGAAGATCCATGATTTGCGGCCAAGGAGGGCGCAAGCCCGAGCGCCGTGCCCCGAGAAACTTTAATCAAAACGCGGGGATTCTTTCACCCTGTGCCTCAAGCGTCAACATAGGCCCTGCTACAAGGCTCAGAACAGCCAGGACGCGCCCTGGAGCTCCAAGGTCGCCGCAACGCGCTGGATGCGGCGCGCGATTGTGGAACAGCTTCCGTACGCGATTTCTGAGGCTTCTCGGTAGTCGTGAATTTGGTGGGAAAGTAGACGGATTTGCCACCGATCTGTTGAACCTCTACCGCATTGATGAACGCCCGCTGCCATGGCGACGCCAAAGAGCGGCTCATTTCATAGAACATCGGCAATGGCACATGGGTTGCTGGAAGGTGCAGCGTGACAGCCCTTGCAGCGATGGATCCCTGGTCCTTCAAAGACCTGATCCAAAACAACGCCGAGATCCGAACAGCCTACGAATGCCGCCGCGATGAAGAGGCAACGGAAAAACCATGAAAGTGGCGATGCTGTGTGAGAATTACTACCCCACCTTGGGTGGAATTCAGGAGCACGTGCACAACTTGTCGCGTGGCCTTCACGCATTGGGTGTAGAGGCACATGTTTTCACGGGACTTCCGCGGGTCCAGTCCTGGCGCGGTCCTCAAGATGAACCTTGGGTGCATCGGGTGGGCAAAGCCCGGCGCTATAAGGTCATGGGTACCAGCACCACTATGACTTTGGGATGGGACGTGGCAAAGGAGCTGAGATCGGTTTTGCACGACGAGGGCTTCGACCTCGTTCATGTGCATGGCCCATGCGACGCGGGGCTGCCGCTGTTGTTCAACCTCACTTCGAGGTTGCCCAGCGTGGCCACCTTGCACTCGCCCATGAACGATCATCAATGCGCGCGCCATCTCCTGCGCCCTTACTACCGCTGGGCGATGCGGCGCCATCGCTCGATCATTTCGGTATCGGAAGCCGCCCGTGCGGCCATGTCCCGTTATGTTCGCTTCGATTCGGCATTGATTCCCAACGGTGTGGACGTGGTCACCATGGGGAGCGGCGTGCCCCTTCAGAAGTACAAGGACGGGCGTTTCAACGTTTTGATGTTAGGACGCCTCGAAACCCGAAACGGCCCGGATCTGATGTTTCAAGCGCTGCGACCCCTGGTTCAGCAACATCCCGAAGTTCGCCTTCTGGTGGCGGGGGAAGAGAAACCCTCGGGCACGAGAAAGCACGAAGCCATGGTGCCCACCGACTTGCGCCACCACGTCGAGTTCATGGGAGCGGTGTTCGAGGAGCGACCATCCCTGTTTGCCACGGCGGATCTCTGTGTGTTGCCTGCACGCGCAGGGACGTTTTCGATCATCATGCTGGAAGCCTTGGCAACCGGCTGCCCCGTGGTGGCAACGCCTTTCATAAGGGGTTGCCATGAAGAAGCTCACTGGAAGCCAGCCTACATATCCGACGAGATCTCGGCCGCCAGCCTCGCCACAACCATTCTGACGGCAGTGGCCGAAGTAAAATCAGGGGCAGCCGCCTCCCGCATCGAACACGGCCGCGACGTTGTTCGCGCATTTGATTGGCCGATGGTGGCGGGGCGGGTGCTGCAGACGTATCAGGAGGCGGTTGGACAGGCGCGCCGGAAAACGCTGCGCTAGCGGTTGGTTCCGCGTGTGCCCACATGGCGCGGGAGCAGAATCAGGAAGCCGGCCAAGTAAACTGGAACGGCCATGAGGACATGATAAGCAAGCGCAAAGGCCAACGCCGGACCCGCCGCCACTCCGCGCAGAAGCAACACCCCTGCCACCCCGGCCTCGAAGGTGCCCACTTGCGCCGGCGGTCCTGGAACGGTGATGGCGACGTTGATCCCTACCACCACCAGAACCGCTGCCCCCAGCCCTTGCTTTAGACCGAAGCCGGAAAAACTCAGCATCAAGATGCCCACCTCAATGGCCCATCCTACGAACGAGAAAGCAACCACCCGAAGCACGGTGGGCACGGACAGCGCGCCCGCCGCCGCGACCACGCCCTGACGTAACCGCGGCCACCCTGTCAGGTTGGCCGCGAGCCATCGGCCCATCCGGCGCACGATGACGAGGCCAAGCGCGCACAAAAGTGCGGGAAGCAACGCCCACAGTGGCACCATGTTCAGCCCGGCTGTGATCGCCAGCAGCAGCGTCAGCGCAAAAGCCTCGGCCAAACGCTCCGCGAGCGTGCCTCCGAGGTCGTCGGGAAACCGATCCATGCTGCCACGCATGCGCGACGCCCGCACCACGTCCTGAGCGCCAAACCCGATGGCGCCGCCCACTGCGATTCCCTCGAGTTGCGCACAATACAGGCGAACGAATCCAGGGGGATCTTTCAAAGTGGTGCGCCACCTCAGCGTCCGCACGGGAAGGTAAAACGCGAAGTTGATGACCAGGGCCAGCAGCAAAGGAAGGAGGCGCACGCGGGAAAAGTCGGCCTCCCACGGCCGTAGCTTCCACAGGGCAAGGGCCAACAGGCCTAGCGGGATGAGCCGCAAGAGCTTGTGTAGCCGAGAGGTCGGCCGAGCAGGAGGCTGCATGAGGCGCAACGGCATCTACCACTTTTCAATGGGCCACAACAAGCAAACTGAAAAAAGGGCCAAGTTTGGCGCTGACCGCGCCCCGGGTCAAAGCGAGCGCTCACGCCCTCAGCTCGGCGTATTCCCCTTCAGCGCCAAACTTGCCGAACTTGGTCACGGGACCACGGTTGTCGCCCTTCATGCCCATGGCGTTGCACAACATCGTCAAAATCTTGTTGAAGGGCGCGTCATCATCAAGGGTTTTGATGTTGATCGACTCGGGATAGGGGTGTCTGCTGAGCTTGAAATACTGACCTTGTTTAAAGTAGCCGCCGGCGCTTCCCGCCATGACAAACGGCAGATCGCGGAAGTGGTGGCTCTTGCCGTCAGAAAGTTCGTTGACCCACACCACGGCGCTATTGTCCAAAATGGTCCCATCGATGTCGCTGTAACTATCGAGCCGGTCCACGAGGTAGCGAAACTGTTTGGCATGCCACTGGTCAATCGCATGAAGCATATCTTCCGCCCCCTCCAGGGGCGTGCTGCTTGTGAATGACACCACCCGATGAGAGATCAGGTGGTGGTTGTTCTGTTGATTTAGCCAGGTGAAGGTTGAGGAGTGGGCGCCCGATCCAAACATCAAAGTAGCCACGTTGGTATGCCCGCAGGCCAATGCCAACGTTAAAACGTCCATATGAAGCTTGCTGTTGGCCTCAAAGGTTGACGACGATTCCAAAGCGTTAGGGTCAACCGCCTTGACCTGCGCCTCTAACTGTTCGTCAAGTTTGCATGAAGCCGCGACGTTGGTTTCAACATCCCGGATTCCGGAAAAGTGCAGATCCAATTTGTCGCGATCTTGCTTGCCTAGCTTGCTTGAAGATTTCAGGCGCTCAAAGTGCCCGCGCACGAGGTCCAAAACGCTCTGTCGGCGTTTGGTGATGCTGGCTAACAACGCGGGGTCAGCGTTGGTGAGACCCATGAAATCCTGATACACCTTCCAAGGATTGGTTGCGACTGGTGCAACTTGCCGCGGTCCATTGAATGAAATGTGCTGAGCGTCGCGCTGCCCTCCGCGCGCGACCGCCGACACCAGCCCTGGTCTTCCGTCTGGGTTGATCTGACGCGCGATGGCCTGGTCGACGGAGATGGCATCGGCCAAACCACCTGAGATTCCTGAAGCGGTTAGGCGTGTCGTGGTTCCCAAATCATGGTCATTTATGCGTATGCCGTCTCGGCCATGCCCTTGTGGCGTGCCATGCATTCCGCGAACAACCAACAACTTGTTTGCCACCCCCTGCAGTGGCTCAAGTCCCGAGCCCTGCAAGGTCGCATCTGAAAGGGCTCCAGGCGTGCCATTGGGCCAAAAACGAGGGACATCTATGCCGCACGGCTGAAACATGACCATCAAACGCCGTGGCGACTTCACATTGGCGCGCGCCGGCTGCAGCGAATGCAAGATTGGCAATGCGACAAGCGCTCCCCCTGTACCCTTGAGGAAATGCCTTCGAGGCAATGTCTTGGCTATCACAGTTGCTCCCTGCTGGTTTCAGACCGATAAAGAAAGCTGCGGCTGGTGACCACCTCAACAATCAAGTCTTTGATGTTTAGATTCTGCTTGTCGAAGGCATGTGCCAGCTCTTCCGGAAGACACTTTTCGTCCTCCGTCAACTGGCGCGCCAACAAATAGGAAAGCCAATTCTCCGTGTAACAAGTGGCAGCCTCTGGCGTTTTGGCAACCGCAGATAGCATCTGCATGGGGCTCTCGAATGTCACTTCTCCGGTCGAAAGCTCAATTTTGCCCGAGGCATCCACCGGCTTTTTGGCGTCCATGGATCGCCACTGGCCAGCGGCATCAAAGGTCTCGAAAGCGAATCCGGGAGGGTTGATCATGCGGTGGCAATTGACACAGCCTGGCCCCGATGTGATGCGATCGACCAACTCACGGGTGGTCATGCCTGGCTCGGCCATGGGCAGGGTGAGATCAACGTCCGGCGGAGGCGCTGGCGTTTCCTGGCAAAGCACGTGCTTGAGCAAGAACGTGCCACGCAATATTGGGGAAGACGCATCAAAGTGGGCATGTGATGCCAAAAAGCCAATCTGCGTAAGCGGACCCCCACGCTGAGAAGGGTCCAGTTTCACCCGGCCAAAACCATTGGCATCGGTGTTGGTGGGGGGCGCGGTGCCGTACAGCTTGGCCAACCCTGCATCAACGAACGTAAAGGGAGCGGTGAAGAAGTCTTTGAAGGCCAATTCATCGTCTAAAACGGCTGTACTGGCGAAAAGCTCAACCTCACGTCGCATCGAAGGCGTGAGTGTGCTTGAGAACGCTGGGAACAATTTGGGATCACGATGCAGATCGTTGAACATGTGGACTTGCATGAACTGGGCATGAAAGTCGCCGACCACATCGCGCGCGCGCCTATCGCCAAGCATGCGCATGACCTGCGCTCGCAAAGCGCTGCGTTTGAGCAGCGAACCTTCCTTGGCGGCTGCGAACAGCTCCTCGTCGGGCATGCTGTTCCAAAGGGTGTACGAAAGCTGCGACGCCAACGACCAGGCGTCCGGGGCGCGTAGGCCATCGGGTGCATCCTGATCTTCGATAGAAATGCGGTAGAGAAACTCTGGCGTTTGCAGCATAGCTTCCACCACCCACGCAACCCCTGTGGCGAAGCTTTCCGCCGACTGCCCTTCAGCAAACAGTTTCAAGAAGGCGGACGTCTCATCAGCTTGCAACGGGCGGCGAAACGCCCGCATCCCCAATGCCTCCACAAAGCGAGCGATGCATTCAGAACCCGATTCATCACAACCCGAGAGCTGCTTTGCACGGGCAGGATCGTTTGCGAGACGGTTGGCGATGTCTTCTGAGACGCGTCGATAATCGCGTGACAGAGGCCCTGATACCACCAGAAGCTGGGCGTGATTGTCGAATTGACTCGATTGCGGATCCGGCGACAACAGTGCCTTGGTGTCTATGTTTTCGCCCAACAGATCTTTAAGCGTGTTCGCATATTGCCGATGGGTAAGCCGCTCAACACGCGAACGGGGCGGAGGGGCCGCCTTACAGCTAGGTGAAATGGGGCTGTCGGAATTTTCGCCTTTGGCAAGATCATCGCCTTCGGCGGGGCTACGAGAGGCAGCGCCATCCGAACCGGAACACCCGGCTACCACAACCGCAACAAGCGCGAGCCAGCGAGATGAGGACTGGAACAACTTTTCTTCCTCCCGCAAACAGTCTGACGGCAAAGGCCGACCCGACGAGCAGTATTTTGTATGATGTGGCTAATGAGCGTTTTGAGCAAGGCGAAACTCATAATGCGCAGAGTCGACTTATGATCTGTCAACTACCAGATTTCTTGTGATTACTTATTCAAGCAAAACGGTTCGTGCGCCAAGGGTGGTGAACTGGTTCGATACGACATCAGGGTGCGTTGGCCTTGTTTCGGACGAAGACGTACAACGCGTGGGATAATGGGCAGAGCGCGCGGAGGCGTTTTGATGTTTGCGCAGTCGTCTTGGTCAGCTGCGGCAGCGTGAAGCGGAGTCTGCAAAATGGCAGCGCACAGAAATGGACGCGCCATGAAGAAGGGGATCGGCGCTCGGTTGCATGCAGGCGCTCGAGCGTGGCCAATGGCCCCGTCGTATATTCCATTGCGGGAATATTCCTCGCAGAGTATATACAACCCTGTGCCGTCCACGTTTGAGATCCTCGCCGATGCGAATCGCAGGCGCATCTTGGATGCGTTGTTGATGGGGCCGTGTGCGGTGGGCGATCTGGTGGATACGTTGGAGTTGCCGCAACCGTCGGTGTCAAAGCACCTGCGCGTGTTGAAAGACGCGCGCTTCGTCGATGTGCGCCAGGAGGCGCAGAGGCGCGTTTATAGCTTGTGCAGTCAGCCGCTGCTGGAAGTAGATGCGTGGCTTGAACCTTACCGTCGCGTGTGGGCGAAACACCTGGACGCGTTGGAGCGCCACTTGAACAACATGAAAGACGCGCGGCCCAAGCCCCGCAGGAGGAAGCGATGAAGGACGAGCGATTGGGAACATTGGCTCATGTGGGCGGGCAACACGTGTTGCGGTTCGAGCGGCGTCTGTCTCACACACCCGAGAAAGTTTGGCGGGCTGTGACCGAAGCGGCGGAATTGACAGAGTGGTTCCCAGCCGAGATAAAAGGCGAACGTGCGGTTGGCGCCGAGCTGGCGTTTGTGTTCAGCGATGGCTCGACCGGGACCGGCCGCGTAACCGAGTGGACGCCGCCGAATGTGTTCGCTTATACCTGGGATGGTGAAGTGTTTCGGTGGGAAGTGCAACCGCAGGCGCACGGTTGCCTGCTGGTGTTCACCACATCTTTCCAAGATCGCGCGAAAGCCCCGCGGGATGCGAGCGGGTGGCACTTTTGCCTGCAAGCGCTCGAAGCGTCACTTGCCGGCGTGGCCCCGCCCGCCATGTCCGACGACTTGTGGAACGCGACCTACGAGTCTTACGTACGCGAGATGGGCTTCGGTGACTTTCCGCTGTTCCTGAAAAATGTGCGAAACCGCATCACAACGTTCGCAGGACAGCCCGTGACAGATGCCGAAGGTTATGCCTTCGACGGTGCGGATGGTGTGCAGGTGGCTTTGTGGTTGGCGCACCAGGCGACCACGTTGCCCGAAGAGGTGCATACCACCGACGAGTACGTGATCGTTTTGGATGGCGAAATGTCACTGCACATGAATGGGCAAGACATTCGCCTCAAACGCGGTCAAGAGTTCCAAATTCCCCAGGGTGTGCGCGTGCGCGCTTCTTTAGCCGCAGGCACGCGGATCATGCACAGCTTCGCCGGCCAACGCGCGATCCGTGGCGGAACGGCCTGACCTATTGAGGAAGCGGGTAGTTCTTCCAGCCCGAAAATTCCTGACCCGCGGGAACGAAGACGATTTGGAACTTGGCCTTAAACGGCGTTGCCGCGCTCGGGTAGTCCAACAAGCGCGTCTCGCTGGTAAAGAGATCGGCGTCATGTTTCAGAAGGATATGCTTCGTCTCTTTGGCAGGGCCCTCACTCAGGGTCGCCGATGCTGGCGCGCCGTGGCACCCGGCTGCGGCGCGACCCTTAGTGAAGCAGAATGCCAGTTCCGCCTGGCACTCGATGGTGCCGGCTTTGGTGATCTCCCCTGTGCAGTTGATGCAGGTCGAATAGTCCCAACCGTGCTTGTTGTGGCCGAAGCAGGTGTCGAGAGAGGTTGGGCCTGAAACCTCCTCCACGACAAGTCGAACCTGTGTCTTCCCAGCTGCATATCGCGTGGCCGGATCCGACAAATTCGGTAGCTGTTTTTGAACGTTGATGGCTTTTGCCCAACCTGCGCCGTTACGCCATTCCAGAACGCTGTTGACCCAGAGGCTTTCTGGCGCCGCCGGTTTGGCGTTGCCTCCGGCCCCGCCGCTGCTGCCACCAACGCCGCCCGTACTGCCGCCGGCGCCACCATTGCCGACCACACCACCTGTTTGACTGTTCTGCCCCGCCGCACCACCAGAGCCGACCCCACCTGACCCGCCAGAGCCACCGGCATCGTCGTCTTGCGAGCCGCCTTGACCGGCGGCATCGCCAGCTGCGCCACCTTGGGACCCTTCGGCACCTGCCTCGCCGCCTACACCGTCTTCATCGCTCGAGTCCTCAACAGGATCTTGATTTGAAGTGGTACATGCGCCGATGAAGATGCCGCCCGCACAAGCTAAAGCCGCAACCGACACGAGTCTTCTAGGTGTCATCATGACAAGAACCGTGAGCGCGTTGTTGCGAGTTAACAATTAACGGTAGTGAACGCGAATATCCATGCAGAAGACATAGGCGCTTTCGAACGCTTTGCTCCCGTGAACGCGGCGAGAATTTCTTGGAATATGGCTCACGCTTTAACGATGACTACCGGGCGCGCCCGTATTGAAGGTGATCCACCTCAACGCCGCCAGCTGTGTTGTAGATGCGAATGGCGGATATGCCCTCAGGGGCGTAGGCGCCGAAGAAGCGATCCTCTTTGGTGGAGCTGTTCACGGTGTCGTCGGGAAAGCCCGGCTCCGAAAAGGGCTCGACCGAATAGATCACCTGACCATCAGGACCGAAGGCCTCGAAGCCAACTTTGCCGGCGCCGTCGGTCCACACCGCGCCCGCGTGCGTGGGCAATCCACCCAGGGCCATGGCGTCGAAGGTGAACTTTAACGTGCCGCTGCCCCACCATGCGTCGCAGGTGCCCACCGCTTTTGCGCATTTGTCGTCGGTGGGGTTGCCGTCATCGCCGTCGACAGAATCGATCAACGAAGGGCCAAAGCTGCTCGATCGGCGTCCCTTGCCCTCGTCGCCAACGCCCGGCGTGTTAAGCAGGCCATCCTCAAAGTCCTCTAAATGAAAATACACGAAGTCGATCCCAGCAAACGGGCTGTCCGTGCTCTTTAGGTAGCCCTGTGCCCGCAGCGCTCCGGGCATCAGAGCCGCGGCCGAATCAGCGCCGCCCGAATCGGGGGCCGCACCATCGGACTGCTGCGCGTCGCGAGGCTGAGCGCCGTCGGCGAACCCAGCGTCGCTTGCAGGGGGGGCATCTGCCACGTTGGCGTCAAACGCGCCACCGCCCAAAGCGGCGTCATTGCCCAACTTCCTCACCATTTCGTCGTCGCATCCGAGGGCACAACACACGAGCAAGAGCGCTACGATACAGGGCTTCATCAAGCGCATGATGCCACAGCTACATTGCAATTTGGCAAGTGGCGGCATCGATTTACCCTTGAGCATCCCAGGCCCCCCAGGCCGGGGGCAAGGCGAGCACGAAGCACCGCCAGCGCCCTTCGTCGGGACCTCCCGGCCGCGCGCCTCGTTGGCTTGCTAGCTGGCCGCCAGCGCCGCGCGATCCGCCAGATCAAGCGCAAGAAATTGCGGTGACAGCGTGAGCTTGCGGCCTTGCAGCTTAACCAAACCTTTGCGGGCAAAATCAGCCACGATGCGCGAGACGGTCTCCCGACACGCGCCGATCATTGTTCCCAACTCTTGCTGCGTGGGGCTCTTGCGAATCAAGGTGCCGCCGGGAACCAGCTCACCTTCATCTTGTGCCATCCGCACAAGCACATCTTTAAGCCGCGTTTCGACATCAGACAACGCCATGCCTGCAGCCATCGCGCGTGCACCGGCCAGGCGACGTTCGAAATCTTTCGCCAGCGACAAGGCAGCATCGGGGTTGCTGCGAACCTGCGCCAACAAAGCTTCACGTGGCAAGAACAAGAGCAAGCTGGTTTCAGCGGCAATCAGATCATGATTGGCTTGCGTGGTGCCAAACAGCGTGTCGATGCACACCGTGCCTTCGCGGAAAACCTCTAGCGTCACTTCGCGGCCTTTGTCGGCGCGGCGAACCGCGCGTAGACGGCCCCTTACCACCACCACCGCGTGGTCGCTTGTTGTGCCTTCGGGCAATACGACTTGCCCGTTGCCAAATGAGCGCAACGACCCGACCATCGACAGCGACGCAAGCGCCGCTTGTGACCACCCCGTAAAGAAGGGGCAGCAGCGCAGAGCAGCCAACACAGGCTGAACACTGGCAGAGCGGGTTGGGCGAGACACTGGGAACAGAACTCGAAGCGGGGTAGCGGTTGCGAACGACATTGGGGCTCCTTTCCGTGGCGGAGGTGACTTCAGCAACACTGGTGCCAAGATAGGTCTTACGGGCCCCCAGCAATTTCGCGGACATGCGCGCTTTGGCACAGGGATGCCTCTGTGTCGTTTGTGCCACAGTGTTCATTTCCCACCACGCGCCACATTGGCACACCTATCGAATGGCATACAGGTTTTGAGGCTTGTCTGCGAAGCTCCGCTAAACTGCGCCCCCGTGGCTCGCCTGCTTCTGTTCTTTTCGGTCGCTTTGACTCTTGTCGGCGGCATTCACTTCTACTTTTGGCTGCGATTGGTGAAAAACACCGCCTTGCCGGCACCCTACCGGGCGTGGGCCACAGCGGCGCTTGTCACATTGGCGCTGTCGCTGCCGCTGGCGCTGGTTGTGGGACGGCAATTGCCACAAGCCGCGCGGGTTTGGGTGGCCTGGCCCGCCTTCTTGTGGATGGGGCTCATGTTTTTGCTGTTTGTGCTGCTGGTGGGCACCGAACTCGTTCGGCTGGGTGTCTTCGCGTCGCAGACCTGGGCGGGCCAGCCTGCGGACCCCCAGCGACGCACTTTCGTCGCACGGGTGCTGGGGGCGCTGGCCGGCGGCACCGCGGGGTTGGCCGGTTTGATGGGCGTGGCCCAAGCTTTGTCGAGTTTGCATGTGAAGACGGTGCCCGTGACCTTGGCGAGATGGCCTAAGGGGTTGCAGGGACTGCGCATCCTGCAGCTGACCGACGTGCATTTTGGTCCCACGATAGGCCGCGCGTTCGCCCAGCGTTTGGTTGAATTGACCAACGCCGAACAGCCTGATGTCATTGCCATCACGGGCGATCTCGTGGATGGCAGCGTGCACGACCTGCGCGCGGCCGCAGCGCCCCTGGCCGGACTGAAAGCGCGTTACGGCGTGTATTTTGTGACGGGCAACCATGAGTACTATTCGGGCGTGGAGGCTTGGCTGGCGGAATTGTTGCGGATGGGCATCCGCGTGCTTCGCAACGAACATGTCGTGTTAGGGCAAGGCGACGCAAAGTTCGTGTTGGCTGGCGTCGACGACGCCAGCGCCCACAGCTTCGGAAATGGCCACGGCGCCGACGTTGAACGCGCGCTCAGAGGCAGGCCGGCCGAGGCGGCCGTGGTGTTGCTGGCGCACCAACCCAAAACGGTGCGCCAAGCCCAACAACACGGCGTGGACCTGCAGCTCTCGGGGCACACCCACGCCGGGCAGATTTGGCCTTTTTCATATTTGGTGCGACTGGACCAGCCCTTCGTCCGCGGCCTGCACCGTACGGCCGACACCCAGATTTATGTCAGCGCGGGACCTGGATATTGGGGCCCTCCCTTGAGGGTGGGTACACAAGCCGAGATCACCAGAATCGAAATCGGTGCGGTGGCCTAGTCAGTTTCTATTCTGTTTGAGTTGCATCTTATTTCTGCCGAAGGTGTAATTAAGGAGTTGCGCTCGTGCTCCTACGACGCGTCGCTCCCAAACACCTCTGAAGTACAGGTGCATCATGAGAGCCTGGATCTGCCTTTCAACGTTTTCCGTGTGGGTCAGCGCCTGCAGTGGTTCCATTGGTTTAACTGACATCGTGGAGGGCTCTGGCGGCCGAGGGGGCCGTGGCCGCACCGGGGGAAGCGCGGGGTCCGTGGGCCAAGACTGCCCTGATGGCAACCTCGTTGAACCAGGGGCATCACCTCTGCGCCGCCTGACAAAGACGGAATACAACAACACAGTGGCCGATCTCCTGGGCGACACCAGCGCGCCCGCCAACGCCTTTCCTCCAGAATCCAAGGTTCACGGCTTCGACAACCACGTGTCAACGCAAACAGTGACTTACACGCTGGCAGATTACACCTTCAAAGCCGCCGAAAAGCTGGCCAACACCGCGATTGAACGACTGGATTCCCTGCACCCTTGTAACGTTGGTGACAAGGGCGAAACCGGCTGCGCTGAAGACTTCATTGCAAGCTTTGGTTCGCGGGCCTACCGGCGCCCTTTGGAAGCCGCCGAACGCACCGGATTGCTTGCGACCTACCAAAAAGGACGCGCCACGGGCGACCACAAAAATGGCATTCGTCTGGCCTTGATCCGCATGCTGGCATCGCCGGCGTTCCTTTATCGGCCCGAGCTGGGTGAGGTTACCCAAGCGCAGGGCAAGACGGTTGTACCGCTCACGGCGTATGAGGTGGCCTCGCGTTTGTCTTACCTTCTGTGGGGCACCATGCCTGACAAAACCCTCTTCGAAGCGGCCGAGCGCAACGAGCTTGCAACGGCCGAGCAGGTTCAGCAGCAGGTCAGCCGCATGCTTGACGATCCGCGCGCGAAAATCGCGGTGCGCAGGTTCTATTCGGGATGGCTATTGCTAGACACGCTGGCCCAATCCGCCAAGGACGAAAAACTGTTCCCTGGATATGGTGCCGTGGTGCCGTCGATGATCGAAGAGCTCACCCGCATGATGGACGACATCATCTGGGGCCAAGAGGGCACGGTGAGCAAACTGTTTACCGCCGATTACACGTTTGTGAACCGCGACCTGGCCTCGTTTTTGGGCATGAGCGACGCCACCTCGATGAGCAATGGATTCGACCGCGTGAGTCTCGCGCCCAAGGGGCCTGCGGGCGCGGATCAACGCATGGGGATCTTGGCCATGCCGGGGCTTTTGGCGGCACATTCAAAACCCCAAGAGACCTCCCCCGTACTGCGCGGAAAATTCGTGCTGGAACAAATTCTGTGTATGGAACTGCCGCTGCCCCCGCCTGGGGTGCCCCCCGTTGAAGCCAGCGATACGTCAGCGCTCACCACACGCGAACGCTTCGAGCAACATGCGGAATCCGCGTGCGCGTCTTGCCACAAATTCTTAGACCCCATCGGCTTTGCGTTTGAAAACTTCGACGCCGCTGGTCGCTACCGCAGCGAAGAAAAAGGCAAACCCATTGACACCAAGGGCATCCTGACTGAAACCGACGTTGACGGCCCGTTTGAAAACTCTGTCGATCTGTCCAGCAAGCTCGCCGCAAGCGAACGCATACGCCAGTGCATCGCCACGCAATGGTTCCGGTTTGCGTTTGGTCGTAGCGAGACCGAAAACGAGCACGCGCTGGCACAACTGTCGTGTGGGTTCGGCCAAGACGCTCCCCTCAAAACGATGTTGGGAGATCTTACGCAAACCGATGCATTCCTTTACAAGCGCGTGGAAGGTGGCCAATGAAACCGATCAGCCGACGAGCCGTGCTGCGCAGCTTGGGAGGCATCGCGATTCCCTTGCCTTTGTTAGACGTGATGGCACGCGTCCAGGTGGCGCGCGCGGAGGGCCCGCTATCCAAAACCGGCCCCAACGGCGCGCCCAAGCGTTTCATCATGTTCTTTACCCCTTGCGGCCAAGGGGCTGATTGGCTGCGTTGCAAAAACGACGCGCAAGGAAAGCTGGTGCTGACAACGCCGCTACAGCCGCTGGCCCGACATTCGGACAGCTTGCTGATGCTTGACGGGATCAACAACAAAAGCGCGCTATTCGACGCGGCTGCCATCGATCCCGGCCATCAAAAGCCCATGGTGAATCTCAGCACGTGCATGCCGTCGAACAGCGGGTCAGGAGGTGGGATTTCCATTGACCAGGCCATCGCCAAAGAGATCTCCACCGGCACAAAATTTCCCTCTGTGCAGTTGGGCGCCCAAGCCAGCGGCGGCTTTTCAGGCACGGTTTCCTACAGCGCCGCGCGCGTTCCCATCCAACCCATTTCGGATCCGCGCCAAGTGTTCACGCGGTTGTTCTCTGATCTTGGTACCGATCAAACCGCTTTTGCAAAACTGAACGCCGACCGAAAATCGGTTTTAGATGGCATCAAGGAAGACTACGCCAGTTTGGCGGGCCGAATGAGTGGCGACGATCGCATGAAGGTCGAATCGCATCTGGAAGCCATCCGCGAAGTGGAAACGCGCCTCACTTCGTCGGGCGGGAGCGGATGCAAGGCCCCCACCCAACCCGGCGCCCCCTCCTCAGGGGTCGAGGGTCTCATTGCGGCGGGCGATGCCCAAATGAAACTGCTGGCCACCGCCTTGGCCTGCGATCTAACCCGCGTGGCGTCGCTTGTGTACCAAGGCTCTGGTGGCAACGTTCAACTGCCTGGGTTTGCCAAAGGCATCCACGACGCTTCCCACGATTACGGCGCCGCGGGATGGCCTTTGCGCAACAAATACAGCGAATGGTTTGCTGGCCGATTCGCCAGCTTCCTTGATCAGCTCAAGGCCGTGGATGAAGGGGGCCGCAGCCTGCTGGACAACACGGTGGTGTTTTGGTGCTCCGAACACGGCGCCGGAAACCACAACTACGACTGGATGCCTATGATCGTGGCGGGCAGCGGCGGCGGTTACTTCAAAACCGGGCGCCAGATCTCCTACCCCAACCAAACCGACGGGGTCAGCTACGTTCAGTACAAAGCCGGGTCTGACAAAGCCACGGGTCCAAGCCAAGCGGAGCTCTACGTTTCCTTCATGAACGCCATGGGCATTGAAGCCAGCAGCTTTGGTGTGCCCAGCCAATGCCGAGGGCCGCTGCCGGGGCTGACAGGCTAAGCCCGCGGCTCATTTCCCGCTGGGTTTATAACCTCGCCACATCCACACCAGCGTGTCGGCCAACGTGTGGTCGAACACACGATCGTCACAATGCTTCGAGGCTTTGCTGAACACATAGCGATAGTGGTAGTTCTTGGCCTTCAACGCCCGGGCGGTGCGTTCGTTAGCCATCACCCAGTTGTGGTAGGTTTCTTCAGGATCGTTGAAGCGAAGATCTTGCTCGGAAACGTGTGTAAAGATACGTAGCGGCTTAGCCTCGCTTGACTCGATCAGCTTCATGCTCGAGTGGTACTCCCAAGCACCCAGGGGGTACGTCGCCTCTTCGGGCGCGTCGTCATCTTGCTGGTCAACAAACGTTCCCGAATACGTCACCAAACGGCGAAACAGATCAGGCCGGAACCAACCCATGGTCAGCGCGGCAGCGCCACCCGAACTGCACCCGAACACCGCACGTCCCCACGGATCTTGTGTAAGGGCAAAGCGAGGGTAAGCCGCCTTTATCTCCGAATTTGCCAGCACCGCAGGCAGCACTTCGTCGTTGATAAAACGCGCCAACCGATCCGACATCGTGTCGTATTCCAAACCGCGTTCGCTGCCTTTAGAGTCCGCCCCACCATTGGCCACGCCGATGGCCACAAACGCCGGCAACTGGCGGTTCGGATCTTCTGAGATCGTCAGATTGTCAAGCGCTAGCCCTATCCGCCCCAAGGGACCCGGCCCATCGTGAATGATCATAAACGGAGCGGGCGTGCCATCTTTGTATTGCGCCGGCACGTACACCGAGATCTTACGCGTGAACGGATGCTGATGCTCCGGCTTCAAAGTGGTGTCCTCGCCGCGAAAGATCTGGCTATCGTTCGAGTCCATGGTGAACTCGAAGCGACGGCCCGCGGGCGCGCCTTTGTCGGCTAGATCCGGATCCTTTGTAAACTCAGGTCCAACCACGTGATCGCCATCGCCCTGCACCCCCGGGTCTTCAGGTGCCAAAACCGGAGGCGCAGGCTTAAGCGGCTGCGAATACAAAACCGGATCGCTTTTTTTTACACATCCGAACAGCGACAACACACTCAACGAGAAAACAAAAAAGACCTTCATGCGATTGCGCCGAAGCATCACTTGCGGTGCGGGGCATCTGCAAGCGGTTCCTGATGAAACGCGCCTGAAACGGCATTCACCGCGAGCTTGTCTCGCAACGGGCTCAAGGCTTCCTCAAGGCTTTTTGGGAGGCGGGGCGTTTTGCTGCGGCGCTGGCGGCCAGCCCACGGGCGGTGGCGGCCACACGCGCACACGCCTAGGCCCTGAGCGCGCGGGCGCTGGTTGTGGCTTGGGCGCATCCGAAACCGGTGGACACAACGTGGCTAACCCTGTGTTCTCACGAAATATTGTCATAACGGGTTCTCGGCGCTGCCCCGCAGAGGTTGCGTGGTTTATAACCACGCCGCATGTTTTTCTCGGACACAGGGCGCTGGCGACAAACCGTTGCCGTGGGGGGCTTGGTTATGGTGTTGGGAACCATGGCCGCGGTGGCGCACCATCATCAGCCGCTGTGGCAATGGCTGGTCTGGAAGTATTTGGGCTTGTGGCTTTTGTGCCTTGTCTTCAGCCTCAGCTGTGTGGCCGCCGGGGCACCGCTGGTGCACCGCTGTTTAGGGGCCAGATTGCCCCTGGCGCGAGATCTGCTGTTTGCTTTTGCCGCAGGGCTATGGGTGTTTGCCACCGGCGTATGTCTTGTGGGGTTTGTGGGCGGCCTTGGCCCATGGTTCTTCTGCGCATGGCCTGCTCTTCTGTTGGCCGCGGGAACCCCTCACCTCAAACGGCATCTGCAGCCGCGATGGGTGCGCACCAGGCGGCTGACCCCTCGGCTAGGAACACCATCTCATCGCTGGCTGCCATGGCTCTGGGCGGCTGGCGCGCTGGGGTTGGCGCTGGTTTACATTCCCATCTTAACGCCGGCGAACGTGGCCTACGACTCTCGCTGGTACCACATGGGTGTGGCCGAGCACTACGCAACCTCGGGTCGCATCGCCCCTTTTGTTGAGGGTTGGTTTCACGGCACCCTGCCCCAGTTCGCCAGTTGGCTGTACACCTGGGCGCTGCTCATGCCGGGCGCCAGTCTGTTTCTTCGCACCGAGCTTGCAGCGCACCTGGAATTCACAGTGTTTCTGGCCACCCTCGTGGGCGTGAGCTTGCTGGTGCGCCAAATTTCGGGTGGGCAGATTCGCCGGGGTGGTTGGGTGGCCATGTTTCTGTTTCCTGGCTTGTTCCTCTACGATTCCAACTTAAGCCTCGCCGCCGATCACATCCTGGCGTTTTGGGCGCCTGTGCTGGTGCTGCTGCTGCCTTACACGCAGGGCCCTCGCACAAAAGGTGCGGCCATGTTGTTGGGGCTGTTTGCAGGGGCAGCCACGTTGGCCAAGTACCAAGTGATCTACCTCCTGGCCGGAGGCGCGCTGCTTTATCTACTGGCCCTGCTCCCTCACTTGGCAAAGCACTTATCGTGGCAGTTGTGCAAGCCGCACTTGCAGGTCGTAGGGCTGGCCGCAGGGGTGGCCTTGCTGGTCACAAGCACGCATTGGTTGCGCAATTGGCTGTGGTACAGCAACCCGATTTACCCCCTGGCACAATCAGTCTTTCACGGTCATCCATGGATTGAAGGAACAATCGTCAAGTTCAATGATCCTGGTTGGATGCCGGAAGGCAACCTTGCCGAACGCATCTGGCAAACGATCGCTGGCATGTTTACGTTTTCCCTCGTTCCGCACGACTGGAAGCGTTTCCATGGGCGCATCCCTGTATTTGGAGCGTTGTTTCCCTTGTTGCTGCTACCGGCACTGGGATTGCGACATCTGCAACAAGTGTGGAAGCTTGCGGCGGCCACAGGGCTAGGTGTTCTGGTTTGGTACGCCACGTATCACCAGGACAGATATCTGCAATCGCTGCTGCCTTGGATGGCGGCCATTGTGGCCGTGATAGTGGCAAGGCTATGGCAGACACGGGTGCGCGTTGTACAGGCCGCACTGGCCGGCGTGCTTGTGTTTTCGGTGGTCTGGGGCAGCGACGTTCCGTTTTTGCCCACCCACCCCATGGCCGGCAAGTCTCCCTTCGAGCACAGCCTGCATCTGGCGTCCAGCAGCTATCGCAAAGCCTGGGATGAACAAGCCAAGATGCATTCCAAGCTTCCTGAGCTGGCTCCCCATCTTCCCGATGCCATCACCAGCACCTTGCTGTTGCACGAAGAACATCTGCGCTTTGGCATCGGCCGTCCCGTGGTGGTGGATGGGCATGGTCGCCAAGGCCGCATGGGTTATCACGAACTGCAAACGCCTGGCGCCGTTTACCAGCAATTGCAGAGCTTGGGCATCACGCACATTCTGTGGGCCGAGAACCCCAGCGGCCTTATGCGGCTTACGGACGATCTCGTGTTTCACAGCTTTGTGCGCGATCACACGGATAAGCTTGAGATCCCTGAACGTCGATTGTCTGCCCTGCGTTCGCAAGCCCCGCCACCACAAGCGGCCCCCACGCACGTTGTGTTCGTCACCTGCGCGGGCGTCACGCAGGTGCCGTGGGGCGAGGTGAATCGCAAATGGAAGCGCCACTTCAAACCGGGCTGTGATGGGCTCCAGGTTTCGTTGTCCGATGTGCAAGCCGCAACTCAGACCGCACAATATCTAGTACTCGATCAAGACTTGCCGGCGCCCGAAACTTGGGCCGAGGGCGGTTGGAAACAGCTTTTCACATTCAAGGGCGTCATCGCGTATTCGCGGCCCATCTAGTTCGGCATCAAGCGCATCAGCGGCGAATCACCACAACGTCGGCACTGGGTACTGCGTCACCAGGGGATCGGGCGTGACGAGGGTGAGGCCCCCCATGACGGCCTGGCAAACCAGCATGCGGTCGAATGGGTCACGGTGCAGGCGAGGGAGTTTGGCCACGGCGAGGGCCTCGGATTCCGACAAAGGCAGGGCAGCTATTGCGTGTCGCGCGCGCTCCTCAGGAACGAAATCTGCCGCCGATCGCGGCAGCGGCAACTTGCCCAAGTCGTGCTTCACAGTGATTTCCCACGCCGAAACGGCGCTGAGATAGATCTCGTTGTCGGGGTTAGCGAACGCCTCACGCACCCGAGAAGTGAGCTGCTGCGCTCCAGAAACGATCCAAAGAAACGTGCACGTGTCGAGCAGGAGTTTCACTCCACGCCCTCGAACGCTTCAACGACATCCTCAGGCAGCGGTTCGAAGAACGAGTCCGGAACCTCAAAAGTGCCCTGAGCTAGGCCAATAGGCCGAGGCTCTGCCCGCCGTGGCGCGATGGCTCGAATTTCTGCCACGGGTACGTTGCGGTTGCAAATGACGACGGTCGCTCCAGACGCCGCAACCTCCAGATACCGGGAAAGGTTAGCTTTCACCTCGTGGATGTTTACCCGCAACATAGTTATATACTTGACCAAGTTCGTGACTATGTCAAATGACGCACAGAGCTTGAGGCTCTTGTGAGCGCCGCGGAGTCTGGCCTATCTCCTGCTGGCTTCGCGGGCGGGGCGCCTGCGTTCGACCAATCATTTGCCGGGGGGCTGGAACCGGCGTTTCAGCGTTTCACATTTAAGGGCGTCATCGCGTTTTCGCGGCCGCCCTTGGCCCTGTGAAGTGTGCACCCGAGATGACTCGAACATCTAACCCCAGGCTTCGTAGGCCTGTGCTCTATCCAGTTGAGCTACGGGTGCATTTTCCGATTTTGTTTGAGGTTTTCTTCGCGACAAAGGCTGTTTTGAAAACCGCAGGTCCCGCTCTTACGCCGGCAAAAACGCGCCGTCAAGAGCAAGCTTTGAGGAGAGGGAGGGATTCGAACCCTCGGTAGGGTCGCCCCTACGACGATTTAGCAAACCGTTGCTTTCGGCCACTCAGCCACCTCTCCAAGTTGTTTTATGTGCGCAGGTGTTGTTTCGCGGTGTCTCCTTGATCGTTTGGGGTTTGTTGTTTTGAGGAGGAGGAGGGATTCGAACCCTCGGACGGTTGCCCGTCAACGGTTTTCAAGACCGTCGCCTTAGACCACTCGGCCACTCCTCCGATACGGCCGAATGGTTCCCCCAATCCGGCGGGGTTTGTAGTTGTACAAGTGAAGTTCGCGCCCCACAAGAGGCCAACGGCGTCCGTTTGCACTTCTTTGCGGGGCGCACCTAAAAGACTCTTTGCGTTATATGCCTCACGGAAGCTGTTCGTAGCGTTCCACGCTCTCCGGTGGGTCGTTCAGGGCCCGGCTCTTAGCCGCTTTGGCCCGAAGACGGCGGCATAGCCGAGCCGCCCGGCTCAAGCGCCAAGGGAGGTGACGCTGTGGCCACTGGGCCCAAATCGCCCCGCCGCTCCTCCTGGCGCCCCCGGCGGTCGATCACTGTGCGCCAATCCACCGCCTCCGACGGCGATTGCAAGAAGGTCTCGGGCTCGGGCAGCACCAAGGCGTTGCGCAGAACCTCATCCACATTTTGCACCGCCACCACCTTCAGCGCTTTGAGCACCTTTTTGGGAACGTCGCGCAGTTCGCGCACGTTGTCCTTGGGAATGATCACCGTGGTGACCCCTGCCCGGTGCGCGGCCAAAAGCTTTTCTTTCAAGCCGCCAATGGCGAGCACACGGCCCCGCAGCGTGATTTCGCCAGTCATCGCCACATCTCGCCGCACCGGCACGCGCAACAGCGCCGACACAACCGCCGTGGCCATCGTGATGCCCGCCGACGGACCATCTTTGGGAATGGCCCCCTCGGGCAAGTGAATGTGAATGTCCGCCCGGTTGTGAAAGTCGATGTCCAACCCCAGCGACGGCGCACGCGAGCGAATGTACGAGAGCGCCGCTTGCGCCGACTCTTGCATCACATCGCCCAGCTTGCCCGTCAGCACCAGCTTGCCTCGACCTGACACAATGGAAACTTCTGTGCTGAGCAGGTCGCCCCCGTAAGACGTCACCGCAAGTCCGTTGCACAAGCCCACCGCATCGGCCACCTCGGTGCGGCCAGAACGAAATTTCGCCGGCCCCAAAAAATGCGCGACGCGTTTGGGCGAAATTTTCCAGCTAGTTAAGCTGCGATCGCGAACATATTCACGCGCAATTTTGCGGCAGATTGTGGCCAGTTCGCGTTCAAGGTTGCGCACGCCCGATTCTTTGGTGTAGCCATGGATCACCGCGCGGGTGGTTTCTTCCGGCAGTTCCAGCTTTAGCTCGCCCAAGCCGCTGTCGCGTTGTTGTTTGGGCAGAAGGTGGCGCGCGGCGATCGAAACTTTCTCGAATTCGGTGTAGCCGGGCACTGAAATGATCTCCAAGCGATCCTGCAGCGGCGCGGGAATGCCTTGCAGATAGTTCGCGGTGGCGATGAACATCACATTCGAAAGATCGTAATCCAGCTCCAAGAAGTGATCCGCGAACGTGCCGTTTTGTTCGGGATCCAACACCTCCAGCAGCGCCGCGGACGGATCGCCTCGGAAATCAGCCGACATTTTGTCCACTTCGTCCAGCAAGAAAACGGGGTTGTCCGTGCCGGCTTTCTTCAGCGATTGAATGATTTTGCCTGGGAGCGCCCCAATGTAAGTGCGACGGTGGCCGCGAATTTCGGCCTCATCCCGCACACCCCCTAAGGCCAAGCGCACAAAGTTGCGGCCCGTGGCCCGGGCGATCGAACGCGCCAGCGACGTTTTTCCCACACCGGGCGGTCCCGCCAAACACAAGATCGGCCCCTTGAGCTTCGGCACCAAAGACTGCACAGCCAAATACTCCAAGATGCGCTCTTTGACCTTGGTGAGGCCGAAGTGATCTTCATCCAAGACCATCTGTGCTTCCGCCACATCAATGCGACTTTGGCTTTGATCGCCCCAGGGCAGCGCCAAGATCCAGTCAAGATAGTTGCGCACCACCGCGGCTTCGGCGCTCATGGGCGCCATCATCTTCAGCTTCTTGATCTCCTTTTCGACTTTGGCTTTCGCCTCTTCCGAAAGGTTCTTGTGCCGAACGCGCTCTTCAAGCTCGTTGATTTCCGATTTGAATTCGTCGCGGCCGTCGCCGTCTTTGCTCAGCACCTGGATCTGCTCATTGAGGTACTGCTCTTTTTCCACCCGCTCCGCCCGGCGCTTGACCTTCGTTCGAATGCGCCGTTCAACCTCCAACACCTCGATCTCAGCCTTGAGAAGTTCGTAAAGGCTTGTGAGCCGATCCCAGGGCGACACCTGCTCAAGCAGCCGTTGCTTGTCGCCCAACTTCAACGGCAAATGCCCAATCACCGTATCGGCCAGAGCGCCCGCGCCATCTATGGTTTGCACGGAGGCCAAAATCTCGGGGCTCACGCGTTTGTTTAGCTTCACAAACGTCTCGAACGCCAGATGAACCTCACGCACCAACGCGGCCAGCTCAGCCTCGTCTTCTGCAGGCTCAAGCAGCGGTTCCACATCCACCACATAACAGCCGTCGGTGCGCACAAAGCGTTTCACGCGGCCGCGCCGCCGCCCTTCCACCAACACCTTCACCGTGCCGTCGGACAGCCGCACCACCTGAATGATGCCAGCCAACGTGCCCACCTCGTGAATGTCGCTGGGGCTAGGCTCTTCGGTGCCCGCCTGGCGTTGGGCCGAAAGGAAAATCTCCTGGTAGCCCCCCGTAGACATGGCCTCTTCCAGGGCCCCCAATGACTTTTCCCGCCCCACGAAGAGCGGCACAACCTGAAATGGAAACACCACAATGTCCCGCAAGGGCAAAAGTGGTGCGGGGCGAACTCGAAGGTCGTCGGCCATGGTGGCGTGATCGTAGCGCCACCGTCCTCAAGGCCGAAATTTTCACATAGCGCGCCGCTCAGGCGGCGTTTACGAGCCGCGTTCGCCGCCGGCGGCCGCCGGGGCGCCCTTTTGATAAGTCACCAACGGCTGGTGGCCGTGGTTGATCGTGTCCTCGCTGATCACGATTTCTTTGATGGGCGGGGTGGCTGAAGGCACGTCGAACATTAGATCCATCATGGCTTGCTCCAAGATGGCGCGCAGGCCACGCGCGCCCGCCTTGTGTCGCATGGCTTCGCCCGCGATTGCCGACAGCGCGCCTTTGGCAAAGCGTAACTTCACACCATCTATCTCAAGCAACCGCTGGTACTGCTTGATGAGCGCGTTCTTGGGTTTGGTGAGAATGTCGACGAGGGTTTCTTCATCAAGATCGTGCAACGGCGCGATAACGGGCAAGCGGCCAACAAACTCGGGAATCAACCCGTACTTCAGCAAATCTTCGGGCTGAGCTTCGCGCAGCAGATCCCAAACCTTGCGTTCTTTTTGGGTCTTCATCTCGGCGCCAAAGCCAATTTGCTTTTTGCCGATGCGCTGCTCGATCACATCTTCAAGCCCCACAAACGCCCCGCCACAGATGAACAGGATGTTGGTGGTGTCTACCTGAAGGAACTCTTGTTGCGGGTGCTTGCGGCCCCCTTTGGGCGGCACGTTGCACACGGTGCCTTCCAAAATCTTCAACAACGCCTGCTGCACGCCTTCGCCTGAAACGTCGCGCGTGATCGAAGGGTTTTCACCCTTGCGCGCGATCTTGTCGATTTCGTCGATGTACACAATGCCGCGTTCGGCTTTTTCGATGTCGTGATCGGCGTTTTGCAGCAAGCTGACGATGATATTTTCAACGTCTTCGCCCACATAGCCCGCCTCGGTAAGGTTGGTGGCGTCGGCAATCGCGAACGGAACGTTCAGCACCCGCGCCAAGGTTTGTGCCAGCAGGGTTTTTCCCGAACCCGTGGGGCCCAGCAACAACACGTTCGACTTGCCAAGCTCGACCTCGTCGTCGTTTTCAACTTTGGCTTCGATGCGCTTGTAGTGATTGTGAATGGCAACGGCCAGGATCTTCTTCGCCCGCTCTTGCCCAATCACGTACTCATCAAGGATGGTCTTGATCTCGGCCGGCTTGGGCACCGACGTGAACCCAAACCCCTCCGATTCCTTTTCGATCTCTTCCGCGATGATGTCATTGCACAGACCAATGCACTCGTCGCAGATGTACACCGTTGGTCCGGCGATCAGCTTCTTAACCTCTTTTTGGCCTTTGCCACAAAAGGAGCAAGATAAGCTGCCGTGTTCGTCTCGTTTCCTGTCAGCCACAGAACCCAAACGGTAGCACGGTCACGGTCAGGCTGGTAGGGCGCCAGAAACATAGGCCAACCTACAGACCGCTTGCACATGGGGTCTGCAGTCAGCGCTGCCGCAACCAGCCGTCCCCCGCAGGCGCAGGGGACAGGCTGCCCGCGAACGTTTAGCGGCCGGGCTTTTCGGCGGGCTTTTTGTCGAGAACTTCATCAATGAGGCCGTATTCCTTGGCCTCGACGCCGCTCATGAAGTAGTCGCGTTCGGTGTCGTTCTTGATGCGATCAATCGGCTGACCGGTGTGCGAAGCCAGCAGGTTGTTCAAGGTGTCGCGGGTGCGCAAGATTTCGCGCGCGTGAATGTCGATGTCCGTGGCCTGGCCCGAAAAACCACCCAAAGGCTGGTGAATCAGGATGCGTGAATGCGGCAAAGCATACCGCTTTCCCTTGGCGCCCGCGGACAGCAGGAAAGCGCCCATCGACGCCGCTTGGCCCATGCAGAAGGTGGCAACATCGGGCCGCACGTAGCGCATGGTGTCGTAGATTGCCAAGCCCGCCGTCACCAACCCGCCGGGCGAATTGATGTAGAGCATGATGTCCTTGTCCGGATCTTCGCTTTCCAGGAACAGGAACTGGGCAATGATGATGTTTGCAATGTCGTCATTAACCTGGCTGCCCAGGAAAATGATGCGGTCTTTGAGCAGACGGGAAAAAATATCCCAGCCACGCTCTCCGCGGTGGGTCTGTTCGATAACTGTTGGAATGATGTAGTTGCGAACCGAAGGGGGAAGCGCGTCGTGTTCTGACCGAGACATTCGTCACCTCTGTTTGGCGAAAAGCCTATTATCACCGAGTTTCGGTAGCCTGTCGCGCCACCGGCGGTTCATCAACCTAAGTTTGCCCCCGAATGCGTTATTTGTTGGCCTCCGGGGCCTCCGCCGTGTTGAGACTTTCCGCCTCGGCGGCCGTGATGTCGGCGATCTTGGCTTGGGACAAAAGCAAATCCAGGGTTTTGTCGTCCTGAATTTGCCGACGCAGGCTGTGAATTTGCCCTGATCGATCCAGCTCGGCGCGCAGCTTCTTGGCGTTTTCTTGCCGCGCGGCCGCCAACTCGCCGATCTTCTTTTGTACATCGGCGTCAGAGACCTCGATGCCTTCGCGCTCGGAAATGGCGCCCAGCAACACAGACGCGCGCGCTTGTTCCTCGGCCTCCGGCATCGAATCGGCCAGCATGCGTGCCTCGTCAACCCCCGCCGCGGCAGGCTCAATGCCCAACATGGCCAGTTGGCGCTTGAATTGTTCAACCATCGATTGCGCGTAACGCTCGACCAGCGCGCGGGCGATGGGGAACTCGTTACCCTTGACCAGGGCCTTGACCAACTGAGAGATCAGCTCCGAGCGAATGCGCTGCTTGTCGGCCTCTTCCAGGCGCGCGCGAATCTTTTCCTTCAGCCCATCCAAAGTCTCAGCTTCGCCTGTGCTCTTGGCCAGCTCGTCGTCGATCGCCGGAACCTTGCGCGCGCGCACCTCTTTGACCGTGAGCTTGAGCGCCACATCTTGACCGGCCAGCTCGCGCATGGGCACGTCGTCCGCGATCTTGTAGCGAAGGTCATGCTCTTCATCGCTGATCGGAAATCCCTTCAGCTGTGCGGCCAAACCCGGCAAGGGCTCACGGCTGGTGTCGGCCAAATCCACAGCGGCGGTGCGCCGCTTGATTTTGTGTGGCCCCACCTTGCCTGCGACTTCAACCAAAACCAAATCGCCGTCGGCGGTGGCCGTGCGCCCTGCTTCGATGGGCACAAACTGCGTGAGCTGCTGTTGATGTTGTTCCAGCGCTTGCTGGATTTGCGCTTCGTCAACCTTGGGAGGACGACGCTTGAGCTCAATCCCGGTGTAATTGGCGGGCACCACCTCTGACTTCACTTCCACCAAAGCCGAAAATTTGAACGGCGTGCCGGGCTTCATTTCCAGTTTGTCGATGCGGGGAGGCGCCACGGGTTGCAGCTGCTTGTCTTGAACCGCTTGGCCCAGCGACAGTTCGATCACTTCGCGCGCCACCTCATCTTCGATGCGCGCGCCGTACAACTGCTCCAGCACCGCCCGCGGCGCCTTGCCGGGACGAAACCCTTTGAGGTTCACCTCGCGCCTCAGGTTCGTGTAGGCGCGGTCGAGCCGAGGGGCCACGTCGCCCCAGGGCACTTCAAAGTCAACGCGCTTTTCAACTGGGGAGATGTCTTCAATGGAGAGCTGCATGGAGGGGGTAGGTTATTCAGGAAGCCAGCCGCGCCGTCAACAGGGCTTCTGTCCCCATTCCGCGGCACTGCGCATCGCGTCGGTCCGGTTTCGGCTTGCGCGGAGCGCTCAGGTCGTACACCATACCGCCCTTACATGTCGTCAGCGGGCTTTACACTAGGCGATCGCCTAGGCATCAAGGTGGCAGCGTGCCAAGTGCGGGGTTGCACCCGTACGTGGACCGATCTGTCATCCAATCGGGCGCTGGCGGATGCCACCACCATTACAGACGAAAACCGCGGCATGTGCGAGCCGTGCCGCCGGCGTTGGGCCAGCTTGTCCGACAAGGATATGCCCTGCGCCCGGGCGGGCTGTGACGGCACCTGGCCGTGGTCCGCACAAGCCCAGCTTGAAAATCACGCCGCCGGCAAGCCCGCTCCCAAGCGCTTTTGCACCGCGTGTGACGACAAACTAAAAAACCTACAACCCGTGGAAATCACGTGTGTGGTTCCCGGTTGTGGACGCTCGTCCACGCTCACGGCAAAACAACAGCTGCTGGGCGAAAGTGGACCCGTTGTTGAAGTGCACGAGGGCGGCATCACGTTGACGGGCCCGTTGTGCGGACGCTGTTCCGAACGCGCGCCCCACATCTTGGACGTGCCCGTGGCTTGTGGCATCCAGAAGTGCAAGCGCACCTGGACATGGAAAGCCGACGAGCAAATCGTGGCGTTTGCGGCCGGCAAACCCAAAGAGCCGCCCCGCCGCATGTGCGAGGTTTGTCGCGACGCTTACGGCGCGGTGGTCGACCGTGAAATTCGCTGTCGGGCCTCAGGTTGCAAGCGCAATTGGGTTTGGACCCGTGAACAGCAGCTCGATGCCTGCACGGCCGACAAACCGGTGCCTAAGCCTCCCGCGCACCTGTGTGAAGAATGTTTCAAGACCTGGAGTGGCCTGCAGGACGCCGAACGCCCCTGCCGGCGTTCGGGTTGTAAGAACACGTGGACGGAAAAGCGTGGCGCCCAGTTGGCCCGCATTCTTCGCGGCAAGACCGGCGAGCCATTCCCACAATTTTGCGAATCGTGCGCTCAGCAGGTGGAACACCTGAAAGACCGCGAGGTCCGCTGCAAAACCGAGGGTTGCAAGCACACGTGGACCTGGTCTGCGCAGCAGCAATTCATGGCTGGCGCCCGCCCCACCTTGCGCCCTGACGCGTCCGGCCCCGTTGCGACAGCCGACGCGGAACCCAACCCAAGCCAAGCTGAGGCAACCCCGCCGCTTGAGGCCACCACCACCGATGCATCGCCTGAGCCTGTGGGTGTAGAACCGGAGGAGTCCAGCGCGTCCCCTGAAGGCCAAGAGCCTGAGGCCGGACAAGCGCCTGAAGCCAACGAGGCCGCATCGCCTGAAGGCGCACCCGCCGCCAAGTCGGGCCGTTCACGTCGGCGCCGCCGACGCCGCAGCCACATTCATCCCCCCAGCCGCCACTGCCAGTTTTGCTCCGACTTTCTGGGCAAACACAAAACCATCGAGCTGCCGTGTGCCTCCTGCGGAACGCCTATCTTCTGGCCCCCGGAGAGCCAATTGCAAACCGCGTTGGGGAATTGGGAAATTCCCAAATTGTGCGGCGCTTGCAAACGGGATCTGACCGAAGCCGATCGGCAAAAGGCCAAAAGTGAAATCCTTCACCACGCTCAGAATCCGGGCGGAACGACGGCCGATGCCCCAGCAGAGCCCGCCGACGCCACGGAGCGCCCCACCGAAGTAAGCCAATTGACGCCTGACGAGACGGCGGCAGAGCCCCCAGGGGTTGAGCCTAACGCCTAGGGACTTGGAAAAAGCCTCGCCACCAAAGGCAGATCCGCGGGCGGCATGGGCAAAGAGGCAATTTCGGCCTCGGGCACCCAACGGACATCAGCCACCTCGACGGCGGTGGGTACGCCCGAAATGATATCGCAGGTGTAAAGCAGCAGGTACAGGTCGGCTTGGGGATAGGTGTGAAACACCACGTCCACAACGCTTCCCACCCGCACTTCGCAGCCTAACTCCTCGCGGATCTCTCGAATCAGAGCGTCCTCTGGCGACTCCCCAGCTTCAATTTTTCCGCCGGGGAATTCCCAACACAGCGGCAACGCTTGGTCGGCACGACGTTGAGACAGCAACACGGTGTTGTTTTGGCGAATCAGTGCCGCCACCACAAGCAAACGAGAGCGCATGCCGCTTTATCGCCTAACTTCGGCTGAATCGGCAAACCCAGGAAGCCGACGCCCGACCGGGCCTTTGCGCATCGGCTGATCTTTGGCCAACCGATCGATGCTTGCCAGCAATTCTTCCAGTGCGAAGGGCTTGTTCAAACATAAACACGGGGAGTCTTCCAAGAAACGACGTGCGTCGGGCGCAAACGCGCCACCCGTTATGAACAAAAACCGCTCAGCCAGTTCCGGGTGCGCGTGCTCCACCTTGCCGTAGAACTCCGCACCCGACATACCTGGCATTTGAAGGTCGCAGAGGATCACATCGAAATCGTGATCACGGGCCAACAAATCCAGGGCTTCTTTGCCGCCGGCCCGCAACTCCACGTCGTGGTGGTCGATCAGCATGCGCCTGTACGCTTTGAGCAAAAGTGTTTCATCGTCCACAGCCAAAACGCGCCGTCGCCGTCCGCTTCGCGCGTCGGTCAGCTTGGAGGGCGTTGGCGGCTGGTTTGCCAGAGGGGGAAGTTGCACACGGAACAAGGCGCCTCTGCCCGGTTCGCTGTGGGCGGACACGTCGCCCTTCAGTGACCGCAAAATGTCACGGCAAATGGGCAACCCAAGCCCGGTTCCCACGCCCCGCGCCTTCGTGGTGAAAAACGACTCAAAGATCCGAGACATCACCTCTGGCGCGATCCCAGGACCACTGTCTTCGACCTCGACCACCACGCCGTTTTCGGTGTCGTAACTGCGTACCCACAAATGGTTGCGTTCCGGCCCGCCTGCCGACATGGCGTGGGCGGCGTTCAAGATGAGGTTTAGAAACACTTGCCCTAAGCGCGCCGCCCCCCCGGGCACAGAACGGGTTGCCGTAAGGTCGCGAACCACGGTGGCGCGGTAACGAAGCTCGTTGCGCAACATCGACAATGCCGACTCAACGGCCGCGTTGACATCTGTGGCCACCTGCGTGTCGTCATCCACACGAGAAAAGGAGTGTAGGTCGCGCACGATGCGGGTGATGCGCGCCATGCCTTCCTTAGATTCTTGCAGGATGCTCATGGCCTCGAACATCAGTGCCTGGGCGCCCAACCGGCGTGCAAGTTGAGGCTGCGAAGCCAGCTTTTCGTCCAATGTCTGCAGCACTGCCAAAACGGAATCTAGGTTGTGAAGCACGAACGAAGCGGGGTTATTAATCTCGTGCGCAACCCCCGCCGCCAACAAACCAATTGACGCCAATTTCTCTGATTGCAAACGCCGCAACTCAAGGTCGCGCGCGTCGGTAACGTCGCGAACGTGAAGCAGGGCTCGATCCCCCGTGGGGTGCGCCGCAACCACGAACTGCCGTTGTTCTCGCGATAGGCCCAGTTCAATGCGGCAGCCAGCGCCAATGGCCTGATGGGCCAAAGTGGCCAAGCCCCCGTCAATGGTCGCGGAAGGTTCATGCTCGTTCGACGCCCCACGCAGCCGCCGCCCCGCCGTGTTCTCAACAATCACGGCGCCCGCGTTGTCCAGCAAAAGCACGCCGTCGTCGATAAGATTCACCGCCTCGCGAAGTGTGTCCCGCTCGCCGCGCAGTTCATCAACCAAGGAAGCCACCTTGCGGGTGTGTTCAACAACCTTGATTTCAAGTTCGGAATTGTGACGACGAAACTCTGCCGCCACGCGTTTGGTTCGCAGGTTAAACTCTACCCGAGAGCAAATTTCTGCGGCACTGGCTTCTGCGTGTATGAAGTCATCCATATCGCAGGGACTTGGTGACCACGGAGCACCCGCTTCCGGGAACCCGTTCACGATCAGAACCATGGGCAAGGGACGCGACGATGGTCGTTTTGCCAGCTGCTTGCAAAGCTCGGAGGCACCACCTCCTGCAAGCGATTGCTCGACCAAAAGCAAATCAGCATTACGCCGGCTGACAAATTGGCTCAAAGCTGAATCTACATCGAGGCAATTCCATACAACGTGCGTGGAGATTCCAAGCGCATCTCGAAACCGCTGGGAAACATCCTTGCCTGACGAGGCCAAAATAATTCGTGCCATGAGTACCGTCAGGCGCAGCAGAGCTGGGCTTCACCTAAACCCCAGCGAGCCGTCCCGCCCACCACCACCAGCTGTTGTCGTGTTGCTTTCATAAGCGGCGCCACAGCTGGCGCCCGGTCATTTTCGCTCCAACTTCAGCATTTGAGCAAGGTTTCAGATCGGGATTCGTGATGACAATTGTGCAACATCGAAGCGCAACGCCTTTCGCGGTTCGCCTACATTCACCACAACCGCACTACATGCGCATGCCCGTCGCATTGTCTGAGCTTTTCTGAGCTTTCCTAGGCCCTTCTAGGCCCTTCTAGGGCTGTGTGTTCTGGTGTGCGCGTAAACCCGCAAACCACCTGCACGCCAGCCGATCGCAGGAGCGGCATGGGTCACGCTTGGTCAATCTAATGAGCTTGGTGAGCACATGTCGTTCAAGGGAACAAATTCCCCTGTCGATGCTGTGCGCATGAGCCAGACCGGCCCGCAGCCTGTAACCATCGCAAAGGTCCTTTACGTCGATGACGAGGCCGCGCTTTGCCGGGCCTTCACCCGAATCTTCGGCAACGAGCCCGGCCTACAGATTCACACGTGCACAACGCCCAAGGAAGCGCTGGGCTTGATTGAAATGCAAAGCTTCGATGTCATCATCTCCGATCTGCGCATGCCCGAGATGGATGGTGTGGCGTTCTTGGACACCGCACGCAAGCAACGCCCTGAAGCGCGAAGACTGCTCATCAGCGGGTACGCAGACTTCGAAACGGCACTTGTCGCGATCAATAAGCTGGGCGTTGATCGCTTGCTGACGAAGCCATGGAACAGCTACGAAATTTTAAGCGCTGTCCAAGCTGCCGCTGAACACGTGGCACTTTTGCGCGACAACGCGCGCGTTCACGAGGAATTAAGGCGCAAAGCCAAAGAGCTGAGCCGCATCAACAAGCATCTTGACCAAATGCTGGAGGAGCGCACCAGCAATCTGCTTGACAGCCTTGTGTCCGCCTTGGATTTGCGCGATTCAGAGACGCAGTGGCATTCACGCAGGGTGGGGCTTTACGCCCGGCGGCTGGCCACAGAGATGGGTATGGTCGCGCGGGAACTCGACGACGTCGAGCGCGGCAGCATCCTGCACGACATTGGTAAGATCGGTGTGAGAGACGCGGTGCTGCTGAAACCGGGCCCCCTGACCGAAGAGGAGTGGGTGGAGATGCGGCGGCACCCGGCCTTGGGCTTTGAGATGCTCAAGGACATAACTTTCTTGGAAAATGCGCGGCTCATCCCTCTGCAACACCAGGAGCGCTGGGACGGCTCAGGCTATCCGGCGGCCCTGAAGGGCGAGCAGATTCACATCGGCGCTCGCATTTTCTCCGTCGTTGACACCTACGACGCTATCACCAGCAATCGCCCTTATCGTAAAGCGCGAACCTACGCCGTGGCGCGCGGCGAGATCGAGCGCTGCGTGGGCACGCAGTTTGACCCTAAAGTGGTGACCGCATGGATGCGCATTCCCGAACAGGACTGGCATGCGATTCGGCGCTCACTTGAACAAAAAGGCGCGGACGATTAACTAGAGGCGCGCGCTAGAAAGCCGCGCCCAATTTGTCGATCTGTTCTCCCGCCGATCTCAGCCACACCTTAAGCCGCTGCCGATCCATCCGACCAAAGGAGGCGGGAGCAAATGCGGTGTTATGGGCGGCCGCCCAGAAACTTGCGTCGTGTTGATCGACTTTTTGCATAACAGGCGCGTGCAAAGCGGCTAGGTCTAAAATGATGGCGCCATGAGCGCTCGCTTTGCGACCGATCTCGGATCCATCGAACAAACCAAAGTCGCGGCCGCGACCTCGATTCTTTACCACCACGTATTTGGCCGCGGCGCCATGATGGCGAAGCAGACGATCCAGAGTTGTCAGCGAATCTTTGCCATCGTCGATCACGTGCCAGAACACAACGCCCACCTGGCACTCAGCAGCCAATTGCAGAATCTGGGCGTCTTGAATCCACGTGGTCAAAAACCGTTCGCTTTGGGCTGGCAGGTCAACCACCACGCGCTGATCCATGTCGGTGGCCGCGCTGATGATTTGATCCACGCTCTCGAATCTCTGCAAGTCAATGGGCGTGGTGAAATCGGCGTAATGCCGAAGCAGCGCTCCGTGTGAGCCATCGGCGTCAAACGCCACAAACGGCAGGCCCTGATCGATGCATCGCTGCGCCACCAAGCGGGCAACCACAGATTTCCCCACCCCACCCTTTTCCCCGCCAATGAAGTGAATGGTGCTCATGTGCGAGCAACTTAGCCGACTTCATGTTTCCGCCGTGATACATTTGCGCGGCCGCATCGCTTTTTCGCAATCGATTCCGGGGCGTTATGCCGTCAGCGTCGCTGCTTTGAACCAAAAGCTCTCGATGTTGGCTGCAATGTCGTCCATCTTGCGCGCGTTGTCGGGCTTGGCGACATAAGCAGCAGCGCACATTTCGTAGCCGGCCCGCACATCGTCCACCGCGCGTGAGCTTGAAAGAATGACCACAGGAATGCGCCGCAGCGCCTCGTCGCTTTTGAGCCGCTGCAACAACTCCCAGCCATTCATGCCGGGCAGGTTTAGGTCCAACAAAATGAGGTCGGGCGCATGCGGTGGTGCTGCCACGCCACGCAACAGTGACAAAGCCTGCGCTCCATCCCAAGCCACCACAATTTCCACGGGCGTGGCCAACCTTGAGAACGATAGGCGCGCCAAGTACGCGTCGGCCGCGTTGTCTTCCACCAACAATACCTTCATCGCAACCCCTCCGCCCGATGGTACTCAAAAAACGCTGCTGGTGCACCTATGAGGGCCCTTGCGTGTGAAGGGATAGTCACCAGAAAGTGACGGTAGCCTCACAACAGAATGACAGAGCGCCTGACCTGCACTAAATTCCGCCCATGCTGCACTCGATTCAACGCTGTTTTGCATTGGCCATGGTTTTTGGCCCCCTGTTGCTGGGAACTGTTGCCTGTGCAACCTCCGCACCTGCCACCACCCCTACTGAAAGTGAGCCGGCCCAAGGCCCTCCCCCCAAGTTGTCGAGCGACGAGATAAAACAAGCGCGCCTCGACGCGCAGGTGGTGGCTGGCACCTGGCTTTTGCAAGTGGACCAGGGCGATTACCCGGGCAGTTGGGACAACGCCGCGTCGGCGCTGCAAAACCTGGTGGGCAAGGGCGAATGGGCCCAAGGCCTTACAAAGGGGCGCAGCACTTTTGGCGCGCTTGAGCGGAGACACTTCCTCAAAACCAAATACTCAAACAAACTGCAACCCGCGGGGCATCACGTGGTGGTCAACTATCACAGCCAGTTCGCCAACGGACCTGCCAAAGAATCGGTCACGGTCATGAAGGACGCCGATAATCAATGGCGGGTGCTGATGTACGGCATCAACAAGACCGACACATCCCCGCCTGAGGAGGCCCCCACGGAGCCACAAGAGGAAGGCGCCAGCGACGAGGAAGACGCGCCATAAAGAGTTGAGGGCGCTTGCGAGAGCATTGCGCCCTTGCCCGCGGGGCCGCAGCGGCAACCCAGGGAGTCGTAGCGACAACGACCCGCTTTTCAGCCACCCCTTGGCACCAAAACGCCAGGACGGTCCCAATCTTCCGTGGGGATCAGCAGGTGATCAAAGGCCCGCCGAAGCAATCCTTGAGCACGCCGTCGCGGGGCCACCGTGATCCGCACGCGACCAAAACGTGCCGCCAAGCTGGCGCGGGCGATCTCATCTTCAAGTTTGCGAAGGCAGTGCTGAGGAAGATCCTCAAACAGCCCCGTGAGCACCACCCGGTTGAGCCCCAAAAGGTTCAAAGCCCCGCCCACGGTAATTGCCAACGCAAGCAAGGTGTCCGCCAGCCAAGGTGGACTTGAAGCCTGGCGGCTCAACGCCGAAAGCAGATCGCTCCATTGCGGCTCGCGCTTTTTTGCGGCGTGCGCGTAGCTGGCCAACAAGCCTGAGCGTGAAAGCAACGTTTCCAAGCAGCCCACACCACCGCAGCCGCAGGGGCGGTCGTTTCCGGCCACGAGCGTGTGACCCAACTCGCCACTTGAAGCCAACGGGCCCTCTAGCAGATCGCCACGCATCAAGGCCGCTGCGCCTACACCATCATCGGCATCCACCAAAAGAAAATCTTCATTCGACCGTTCGTAGCTTTTGTGGCCCAGCGCCAAAGCCCGGATCTCCTGCACCCCGCAACCAGGCAGACCCCATTGCGACTCGATATGAGCCACCAAGGGCAGGCCCTCGATCCAATGCAAGTTGGGCCCTAGGCGGGCAAGCCCTTGCCGCTCGTCGTAGATGCCAGGAATGGATAGGGCAAACGCCCACGCTTGGGGGACATCTAGATCACGCCGAACGTCCTCCAGCTTGCGCAACATTGTGGTTTCCGAGCGCGGGGTGGAAAAACTATGCGACCAAGTCACCGCATCGGCCGAACCCAACGGCACCGCGGCAAGCTGGGTTTTCTGCACCCCCAACTGCACCAAGATCACGCGCGGCGTGCGGCTCTCGAATGTCACCAACCTCCCGGGCCGCCCCAGCCGGCCTGGTGGGGGTGGCTCGTCCGAAGCCCGCTCCTCCAACACCCCCGCGTCTAACAAATCATCGATGATTTTCCCGGCGGTAGGCCGGCTCATACCCGCGCGCGCGGCCAACTCGGCCCGCGAGGCCCCACCCACAAACAGCAGCTCTTCGAGCACGCGCCGCTGGTTGAGCAGACGCAAGGAGCTGGGAACGGCACGCAAATCAGACACAAGCTGCACGCTAGCGCACCCTCGCTCGCGAAACAAAGACTTGAACGGGCGCCTGATTTTGTTAACCTTGATTACAATGTCAATTTTGGTAACAGGCGCCGCCGGCTATGTGGGCAGCGTAACAACAGAGCTACTAAGAACGCGGGGCGAAACCGTGGTGGCGTTGGACGATTTGGTGCGCGGACACCGCGCGGCCGTGCATCCAGAGGTTTCGCTTTATGTGGGCCGGGTGGGCGATGCGGCTTTGGTCAAGCGCATCTGTCAGGACCATAAGATATCGGCCTGCATTCATTTTGCCGCACGCGCCTACGTAGGCGAATCTGTGCATAACCCCCGGCTTTATTTCGAAGACAATGTTTCTGAGTCCATCGCGCTCTTGGGGGCCTTGTTGGATTCGCAGGTCACAAACTTGGTTTTCTCTTCAACCTGCGCCACCTATGGCGAGCCGGTGGCTTTGCCGATTCGCGAAGATCATCCTCAAGCGCCCACCAACCCCTACGGATGGTCAAAGCTTGTGATTGAACAAGCGTTGCGAGCTTACGCTGCCGCCCATGGCCTCCGATTTGTGGCGCTGCGCTATTTCAATGCGGCGGGTGCCACACAAACGCGTGGCGAGCACCATGACCCCGAAACGCATCTGATCCCCTTGGCCCTGGATGTGGCGGCGGGCGCTCGGCCACACCTGTCGGTGTTTGGAGATGATTACCCCACGGCCGATGGTACAGCGGTTCGCGATTATATCCACGTCTCCGATCTGGCGGAGGCGCACGTCAAAGCGCTGTCCTATTTGCAAGCGGGCAACGACTCGATCGCCATCAACTTGGGAACTGGCACAGGAAGCTCCGTTCGGGATGTGATTGCTGCGGCCGAAGTCGTATCAAAGCAAAAGCTGCAAGTGCAGATGATGCCTCGCCGTGCGGGAGATCCGGCGAAGCTTGTGGCTGACGCAACACTGGCTCGCAACGTCTTAGGCTGGCAGGCGCGCTACACCCTGCAAAACATGATCGAAAGCGCTTGGCAGTGGCGGCAGGACCACCCGGGTGGTTACAAAGCTTAGGCGGCGCGAGGCGCAAGCCACAAACACCCAAAAGCTTTCGCCCCCGGCGATGATCCCGATATCAGGTGCACGGGCAAACCACTGGCACTCGCATAACGTGCAGCGATGTCGGCCACCAAGCCCGCCGCGGAGGCGTCACCCAGCACCGCCACCGTTCCGCCACTGCCGCCGCCGGTGATCTTGGCGCCATAAAGCCCTCGCGAAGCGCCCTCCGCGCGCACCATCTGCACGAGCTGCGCGGTCTGTTCACAGTCAAGCCCGCACGCCGCGTAGCTGGCGTGTGATTGGTACATAAGTTCGCCCATAGCCGACAACGTCGGCCGATCCAGATGTACCTTCCGCAGGGCGGCTGCAAAAGCGCCAACACGCGCGTGCTCGAGGATGGGATGACCGGTGGCCGCACGGACAGGATAAACGCGATCGGGATTTACGTGGGTGACCACATCGGTGATGCCTTGAAAGCGAGACAAAAATGCATCCCCGCGCATGAGTTCGGGCAAGTGTTGGGCAACGTGGTGCCAATGTTCCGGTGCCACGTTGGCCAAAAACCCCTTCCATTGGGGATCCACCACGCGCACGCGCCCGGGCGGCCCCGGCTGCACGTCTAAACCCGCCAAATCGGCCAGCATGCGATATCCCATGAACGCCGCCACGCGCACGTCACCATAAGCGTGCCCACCCACGCTGTGGCGAACGCCCGAATCAATGCCCCACACGCCGAGGCCTTCAGGCAACAACACCGGGGCCTCCAGCCTGGCGGGCTGGCATACCATCGATAGGAACTGCCGTTCGTGCCCACAAGTCGAGGTCATCTGATCCATCAAGCCACACGGCGCGCCCACGATCTCGTTCTCAACAATCTGTGCCAAATGCGCCAGCTCAGGTCCTTCAAGTTTCAGATCGACCAGCGCCGCCACCGCGCTCAGCGCCGCCACTTCCAACGCGGCAGAGCTGGACAGCCCCCGCCCTTCAGGAACCTCTGACGAGATCAGCAAGCGCATGCCGTGCGCAAAAAAAACTCGCTTTTCTTGCGCCAAAACCACGAAGGCGCCCGCCACATAGGCCGCCCAAGCGCTGCGCGGTTGCGCCCGCAGACGTTCACGCACGGCTTGGTAGCCGCCCGCGCGGGAGGACGTAAGCAGGTTATGCAGGGGCATCTCAAAGCTGGCCGCCCTGTTGTTGTCATCGGCCCCCAAGCTCAAAATGCGAAGCTTTTCGTCTGTCGCTAGGCCAGCCACGCACACAACGGCCTCGGCGATGGGCCATTCCAGCACCCGCGCGCCTGAATAGTCGGCAATGCCGCCCATCACGTCCAAGCGGCCGGGGGCCCGGGTCAGCACCAGCCGCGCGCAACCGTCAAACAACTCTCGAACAACGGCCAGGGGATGTTGCCGAAGGTTTGTCAGCACGTCCAAAACGGCGGCCACATCAGGGCGTGGTGATGCCAAGGGCGGCTGTGGTTCAAAACCGGCGTTGATCACGTTGACGTTGCCATAGCTGAGGTTTTCGCTAGCAGTCCGTGTTGACGTAACAGCTGCTGCAGCACAGGTTCGATGCGCTCGTGCAAGGTCGCGTTGGCATAGCCTATCCATCCCACATTCGTTGCCAAGTCGAGGGGACAGTTCATGGGCTGAGATTGAGTGTCGGTGATCACCACACCGGCTTCTTCAGCGATCAGAACCGACGCGAGATCGTAAGGATGGCAGCAAAATGGGGCTGGCCAGCCGCGGGCGCGTTGTCCCTCGATCAGCAGTGGGCGTAAGTCAGCCACGAAACGATCATGGCCCACCATCAATTCGTAAAGTTGGCCCCCCGTGCTGATGTATTGATCCTCGAAGCAGTACGCATCGTCAGGTTTCAATGTGCCGCCCGCCAGCCTGAGTGCCAGCTCATCATCAAGGGCGGCGAGCACGTCCCGGCCCCCGGGGAAAAACCGCGCAATGGTGGCAAAGCCATGCGCAAGGCCTTCAGCCCGTGAGGGGCGCAGAGCCAGGGCGCTGCGGGCGCCTGTGGCGAGGTTCGTGCGTTCGGCATGGGCACCCTGCCCTCTTACGGCCCACAGCATGTCGCTTTGGTTCTGCTTCACAATGGGGATTTCGGTTTGCACCGCCACTTCAATGTCGCGCAGACTCGTCTGTGGACCGCGGTTGGGGGCCAATCCCGTTAAGATCCAGGCGCTGCGTTTTTGGTACATAAGCCCGCGGGTCCCATCAATGGGATCCACGATCATTCGATAGGCCGCGTCTTCGGCGCGGGCCCCAGCGGGCAACACGCACGAGCCGCCCGGCAAACCTTCGGCGATGAGCACCACGGGCGCTATGGGCGCTATGTCCCGCTCGACCATTTGCAGCAATCGATCTTCGCTGACCCGATCAATGGCAAAAATGGTGTCGCCTTCGTCGTCAACGTGGGAGCTCACACGCGAAAGCTCCTCGGTGCTTTGTCGGTTGCACGCCGCCACAACATCGTCGCGAATCTGGGCGTGAATGTTTTTAATTGCTTCAAGCATGCCTTGAGGTGGCGGAACGGCTTTTGTCATCGGGACGCCACTTTAGCTTTGTTGTTGACGATAATGCTGCGCTGGTTGCGACAGCAGTTCGGCGGCCTTGTCTTCAGGGCAGGTGTCAGCCAAGAAATTTCCGCCCCCTATCTCAGGTCCTGCCAGATGCTTGAGCAAATTGGGTTGGCGCAATGGCGGGTGCAATGCGATGTAAAAATGAAACCCCTCGTGGCGCTTGCCGTCAGTGGGCGCCTGATGCAGCACCTGCACGTACGGAAACGACATTTGCCAAAGGTTGTCGTACTGAATCAGAACCCGCCGTAAGGCGGCCGCCAAATCGGTGATCTCGACATCCGACAAGGTGTCGATGGCCGCGTGGCTTTGTTTGGGCGCCACATACACTTCGTAGGCATAGCGCGCAAAATAGGGCACAAACGCAATCGCGCTGTCGTTCTCGAACAGTATGCGACGGCCATCTGCCTTTTCAGCGCGAATGAGATCCTGGAACAAGCGGCGGCCCGTTGTGGCCAAATGGTCTTCGCCCGCACGCAGTTCGGTTTCGATGGTTTTGAAGACAAAGTTGGTGGCGTAGATTTGACCGTGGGGATGCGGGTTGGAAACGCCCACCACCTCGCCCTTGTTCTCGAACGCCAGGACGCAATTAACGTCAGGCCGGGAGCCCAATTCGCGCTGTTGCTGCTGCCATGTGGCCAGCAAGGCCACAATCTCTGCAGGCGCCAATTCGGCCAGCGAGAGATCGTGGCATGGCGTGTAACAAACCACCCGCGCTTGACCACTGGCCGCGCGGGCTTCGAAAAAAGCGTTGGGCGCCACCGGCTGTGGCGGGGCGTTTTCCCCCACACAAGGGTGATCGTTGTCGAATACGAAAACCCCTTTGTAGTCCGGGTTCGCGGCGCCGCCCACGCGCAGGTTTCCGGGGCACAAATAGCAATCGGTAAGGTAGTGCGGGGTGGCGGTGGCGCGTGATCGAACGGTTTCGCCTGTCCACGGACGCGATTGGCGGTGCGCCGCCACAATGACCCATTCTCGCCGCAGAGGGTGCCAGCGCTGTTCCCAAGCCGGCGATGGTGGACGCTGTAAAGATGTCATGTATAACCTCCTGCCAATATAATTAAGCTTCCTAACAAAGTCCAGATGAATGCGCGTTGCCGCGGCGCCCCCGGCAGATTATCGCGGCAATTGGTCGATTTTTGCGGCGAGAATGAAATCGTTTTGTGACAGCCCGCCAATGGCGTGGGTCCACAGGGTCACATCCACAATCGAGTAGCGCACAGAGAAGTCAGGGTGGTGGGCCTCGGCCTCCGCCAGCTCAGCCATGCGATTTAGAAATGCCATCGCCGTGACAAAATCGTCGAATTCGAACCGCCGTTCCAGCTTGCGATCGTCAGCCACCCGCCACGCCGGCACTTGCGGCGCCAGCGCATGTACCTCTTGGCTTGTGAGTTTCGGCACCCCGCCTTCACAGGGAACGCATTTTTTTTCAGCGAGTTCCATAAATGAAGTGTGGCAGCGGCGGCCGGCCGCGCCACTGCCCCACCGGACGCGGGGGCCATGTTGATTTCCGTGCCGCACTCTGGCAGGGTCTCGCCAATGTCCTCCGTGGTCACGCGTGGCATCCGCGTCACTGTGAAAAGCCAATACATCTCCGACCGCTCCGCCCCACGCGATGGGCGGTTTGCGTTTGCGTACACTGTCACCATTCGCAACGAAGGCGAGCGCACGGCGCAGCTGCTCCACCGCCATTGGATCATCGTTGACAACGAAGGGGGCACGCAAGAGGTCAAAGGCGAAGGCGTGGTGGGCGTGCAACCGGTGTTGCGGCCGGGCGAATCGTTTGAGTATACGAGTTGGTGCGTGATCCCCACATCGTCGGGTTCAATGCGCGGCACCTATCAAATGCTGGCACACGACGACAGTCACTTCGATGCCGAAATTGCACCTTTCAGACTAGGACTTCCCAACACGTTGAACTAAGGCGGTGGCGTATGCGGATGCTGGCGGGCACGAGTGGGTTTTCTTATGCGCCCTGGAAAGGCAGCTTTTACCCGGAAAAACTGCCTGCAAAGCAGATGTTGTCCTACTACGCCACGCAGCTGCCGGCGGTTGAGATCAATAACACCTTTTACCGCATGCCCAAGGCCACCGACCTTGGCACATGGGCTGCGCAAACGCCTGACGATTTTCGCTTTGTGCTCAAAGCGCCCAAACGCATCACGCACATTCAAAAATTAGTCGAATCGGGCAATGACCTGGCGCACCTGTCGCAAGTGTCTGAAGCCCTGGGGGGAAAACGCGGGCCGATCCTTTTTCAGCTGCCTCCGTTTATGCGGCTTGATTTGCCGCGCCTTGAGGCATTTTTGCAAAGCCTGCAAGCGCATGCGCCCGACCTCAAGGCCGCGTTTGAATTTCGCCACGGCAGCTGGTTTGAAGATTCCGTGTACGAGGCGCTAACGGCGCATCAGGCCGCGCTGTGCATCGCAGACGATGAGGCTTTGACCACGCCCATGGTGGCCACAACGTCATGGGGATACCTGCGACTTCGGCGCCCCGATTACGAATCCATGGCGGTGCAAACCTGGCACGGTCAGATCAGGCAGCAGCCTTGGTCCGATGCCTACGTGTTCTTCAAACACGAGGACGCCGGGACGGGGCCGCGCTTGGCGCGGGAGCTTCTTGCCTGCGATGCCGCGCTGGGCCATGCAGGGCAAATGTAGGTTTGTGTAAGAAAATTTTACGCCGTCGAGCGCCGCGCTAGAATGCAGGCATGGCGGCAAGGTCGATTGCGAAGGGCAGCATCTCGTTTGGTTTGGTCTCGATACCCGTGAAGCTGTACACGGCGACGCAGCCGCACGCCGGCTTGTCGTTCAATCTGCTCGACAAGGAGACGGGCAGCCGGCTCAAACAGCAGTACGTGCGCGCCACCGACGGCGAGATTGTCGAACGTTCACAGATGGTCAAAGGCTACGAGTTTGCCAAAGGCCAGTATGTGACCTTCACAACCGAAGAACTCAAATCACTGGAAGAGCGCGGCACGCAGGCGATCGAAATCGAAGAGTTTGTGCCACGCCACACGGTGGATCCGGTTCACTATGACAAAACCTATTATTTAGGGCCTGAACGCGGCGGTGAAAAAGCGTACAGGCTGCTGAGCGAAGTGATGTCGGAAAGCGATCGGGTGGCCATCGCGCGCTACGCAGCCCGAGGAAAACAATACCTGGTGATGCTGCGTCCTGCGGGCGAAGGGTTGGCGATGCAACAGTTGCTTTACGCTGACGAAGTGCGGCCCATGTCAGATGTGCCGCTTCCGGATGTGGACGTAAAGCCCGCGGAATTGAAGCTGGCCAAACAGTTGGTGGATCAGATCTCCAAAGAAACGTTCGACGTCGCGACCTACAAGGACGAGGTGCGGGAGCGCATCCAAGCCGACATCCAACGCAAGGTCGAAGGTCACGAGATTGAAACCACCGAAGAGCAAGCCGCGCCCGCGCAGGTGATTGATTTGATGGAAGCGCTCAAAGCCAGCTTGGCAGCCCACGGCAAGAACGGCGATGGGCAAGCCCGGCGGCCGGCACGAAGCGCGGCGGAGCCCGACCAAAAGGCCAAAACCACAAAGCGCCCGCGCGCCCGCGCCGCAAAAGGCTAGCGCGGCTGTCACCCGCCCAAACTTATCCACAGGGCTAGGGCGTGAAAACCCTTCGGGTTTTGGTTCGCCGTGGGCATGTTGCGTTTTTTGCGCTCGCTTTGTCCGCGTGGGTATTATCATCACGCCGCCACATGTATTCAGTCCGGAAGGTCTCCAATGTCCTAGGCGTTCCTCCTGAACGCCTCCGGTCGTATATGAAAGCCGGGTTTGTCACCCCGGAGCGCGCCGCTGACGGCGAGCTGCATCTGTCGTTTCAAGACATGGTGCTGCTGCGCAAGGTGGAGGGCCTAGTGGGACATCAGATCCCGGCCCGCAGAGTGCACCAAGCGCTCAAGCGACTCAAAGCCACCATGGGCACCAGCCGCCCTATCACCGGGCTGAACTTGGAGGCCGATGGCGACCGGGTGGTGGTGGACGAAGGCGACGTTCGCTGGGACCCCGATTCGGGCCAAGTGTTTTTTGATTTTCAGCGGCCCCGGCTCCCCGCCGTGCGAAATGTGGAAGCAAACATCGCCCCGCTGGCACTGGCCCGTGAGGCGGCCGCTGGGCAAGAGCAGATCCGTCGCCGCAAACGCACCCCCGAAGGTGCCACCATTGATGGTCTGAGCGCTCAAGAGCATTTTCAACGCGGATGCGGTCTAGAGGACGAAGATCCGGCAGCGGCCCGAACGGCCTACCAAAACGCAATTGAGCTTGAACCGGCCCACGCCGATGCGCACATCAACGTGGGACGTTTGCTACACGAATCGGGACACCCCGAAGCCGCCCAACTGCATTACCGGGTGGCGCTCACCGTGCGTCCCGAAGATCCCACCGCGTATTTCAACCTGGGTGTGGCCCTGGAAGATACAGGCCGGCGCGCTGAAGCGATTGAGGCCTATGAGTCCTCGATCGCCCTTGATCCCTCCAACGCCGACGCGCACTACAACCTCGCGCGCCTGCTTGAACAGCTGGGACGGCCCGAATCTGCCGTTCGCCATCTGTTGATCTACCGCCAGCTCACAAAGCGGCGCTAACAACGGCGTCCCGTAGCGGCGGGCGATCTTAAGGACATTGTGGCTGATTTTCTCGCCAAGGACCGGCTAAGCCTTTGTCTGATCGTCCGCGACGAGGCGGATAACCTGCCAAGGCTGCTGGCTTCCGTGCAAGCTTGGGTGGGCCAGATTGTGATGGTTGACACGGGCTCTGTTGATGAATCCGTTACCATCGCCAAGGCATGGGGCGCGCACGTGCAGTCGCGCCGTTGGCAAAACAGCTTTGCTGTGGCACGCAATCAATGCCTAGAGTTGGCGCAAACACCTTGGGTGCTGCTGCTCGATGCCGACGAAGAGCTGGTGGTAACTGATGATCATGCTCTTGCCGAGGCGTTGCTTTGCGAAACCTCTACCCACCCACCGGCGTACGCCATCGACTGCCATGACCTGCGCGACGACGGGCAAGTGGCCGTGGCCCCGCTGCTCCGGCTTTTTCGGCGCGACCTGCCACATATGCGTTTTGAGGGCGCTGTGCATGAACAGCTGATGGCCGTCAGCCGCAACGAAGTGAACGTGGGCCACGCCAGCTTCATGCACTTTCGCCACGATGGCCACGTTGCGGCCGCCATGGAAAAGAAGCACAAAGACCAGCGAAATTTGTCGCTGGCACGCCCCCAGGTTGACGATCGCCCAAACGATCCTTTCGCCTGGTTTTGTCTGGGGCAAGCGCTTCTCACCACACCCAATCTAGAACGCCGCGAAGAGGCGACGAAGGCGTATTCGCAGGCGTTGGCGCGGCTGGGCCCTCAGCACGCCGGCGAGGCGTTCGTGGTGTCGTTGTTCGCCAATCAGGCCCAAACTCAACGACAACTTGAGCGCCCCTTGGACGCGCTGACCACCTTGCATGCAGGCGTTGGCGCGTTTCCACACAGCCCCGATCTGCGGCTGGCGCGAGCGCAACTGCTGATGCAACACGGCCAGTTCGCCCAGGCCGAGGCTGATCTGAAGGTTTGCCTTAGCGAGCAGAGCGCTCAGTTTTTTCTACGCTTGGACCCTGCCGCCACAGGACACAAGGCGCGAACGCAGTTGGCCTTGTGCTTTATCAAACAAGTTCGATTCCCCGAGGCGCTGAGGCAACTTGAGCAAGCCGCCCGCGAGGCCCCCGCCGGCGACGAACTGGCACGCACACTGCTGCAAAAGCTGCTATCAGGCTCACCGTAACTGTGGCCCCCTCATCGCCTTTGACCCTGCTTGCCGCCACCGCCGACGCGATGAAAGCGTTGGGCGCCGCTTTGGGGCGGCTGATGGGACCGGGTCACGTTTTGGCGCTTTCGGGCGCCCTTGGGGCCGGCAAAACCACCTTCTGCCAGGGTCTGGCGCAGGGCCTCGATGTGCCCTCCGACCGCGCGGTGGCCAGCCCCACGTTTTCGTTGGTGAACATCCACCCCGGACGATTGCCGTTTGTCCATGCCGACCTCTATCGGCTCAAAAGTGACGCGGAACTTGAAGAGCTGGGCTTCGACGAGTTGCTGGACGACAATGCGGTGGCCATCGAATGGGCGGAACGCTTTGCGACCGTGCTGCCAGCCGACCATTTGAAACTCAGCCTGTTCGCAGAGCCCAACGCCAGCCGGGTGTTGGTGGCCGAGGCGCAGGGGCCTCGCAGCCAGGCGCTTCTGCGCGCGTGGGGCCAAGCCACCGGCCAGTCCACCTCGGCCTGAAGCCCCAGGCTGGCTCCCCTGCTCGCTTTCGACTATGGTGCGGCTCACAATGGCATCCACGTCCGTCTGGCAATCCGTCCTGTCCGTGTTTAAGCGCGGCCTGCGTGTATACATGAGCACCGATGAAAGGCTTGCTATGGAGGTCGCGCTTGGATTTTTGGGTCGGCCTCTAAGCGTGCTCGAATGGGGCAGTGGTGGCAGCACCTTGCATTTCGGTCGGTTGCTGCCGCCGGGGTCGCAATGGTTAACCATCGAGCATCACCAGGACTGGGCCAAAAAGGTTCGTCAAGAGATCGCGGCCAGCGGCCTCACCCACGTTGAATTGGCGCACGTGCCTACCAATGGCGTACACATCGAACGCAGCAGCGATGGCCTGCCCACGACCTTCCGTGATTACATCCAGTACCCCGAAACCACCGGGAAGCAGTTCGACTTTGCGCTGGTTGACGGGCGCGCCCGCGTGGCGTGTTCCGAAGCGGGTTGGAGGCTCATGAAGCCAGACGGCATCATGGCTCTGCACGACGCGCAGCGAGCCGAGTACAGCCCTTTGAATTTACCGGGCGCCACACGCCGCGTGCGCATTCGCGATCCGCGCAAAAAGCGTGACGGTGGCGACATCGAGCTGCACTTCTACATGCGCGATCCGGCAGCTGCAGGCGCCTTGACCCAGCAGCTGCGCGAAAAACTGGCCTCCGTTGTGAAAGTTACCGAAGAGCCGTTGACCTAAACGGCAAAGTTGTCAGCTGCCACATAAGCCTCGATCAAAGCCTTCTCGCCTGCCTTATCTTTGATCGATGCTCCGTGCTCCATGCCTAAAATGCCGCGGTAACCTTTGTCGTAAATGTGTTTGAGCACATTGCGATAGTTCACCTCGCCGGTACCCGGCTCCTTGCGGCCGGGGGTGTCTCCGGTTTGGATGTAGCCCACTTCGTCAAAGCACTGATCGAAGTTCTTGATGAGTTCGCCCTCATTGATTTGCGTGTGATAGAGATCGAACAAAATCTTGGCGGAGGGGTGATTCACCGCCTTCATCAATGCGTAAGCCTGCGCGTTCGACGTGAGGAAGAAGTTGGGGTGGTCGCGAAAGTTCAGCGGCTCAAACACCATCACTAAGCCGCTAGGGGCGCAAATGTCGGCGGCCCGGCGCACAGCCTCGATCACATTGGCTTCTTGATATCCCATGCGCAAGCGCGGCTCAATGTTGCCCGTGAGTGTGGTAACCCACTTGGCGTTGATGCGTTTGGCAACATCCACGGAATTGCGCACATCGGCCAGGAAGCTTTCGCGCGAGGCTTCGTCACCTGCGGCCAAACTGGTTTTGAAGCCCGTGCCCATGTTGAGGACAAAGATGCCCATGACCATGCCTAGGCGATCGATCTCCTTGCCAATCTTCTCCTGAACCTCAACGGGACGGCCGCGCATGCCGTTGTCCTCAACGGCTGTGAACCCTTGATCGGCCATGAATTTCAGCTGATCGATGGGGTCCTTGCCCGCGTGATTCTCAAACTGCCCGAAATGGGGCGCGTAGCGAAGGTGGAAGTTGCGGCGCTTCGATTTGGCCCCTGTGGGGCGCATGGGCTTGCTTGGGGCTTGTGCGGTGGCCACGCCGCCACAGCCCATCAAAGCCGTAAACGCCGCCCCGGCCTGCAACAGGCTTCGGCGGCCCAAGGTGAAATTCTGTCCGATTGGCTTGGTCATCGATATGCTCACTTCTTGGCGCGCCTGTTGGCAACCTTGGTGTCGGGGTTGGAGGTGGCCAGAAACTCAACCAGATCCACAAGGTCTTGGGGTTTCATGCCCAAGGCGATGTTGTCAGGCATTAATGATAGATTTTGCCGCTGCCGTTGAACCACCTGCGCGGCGGGAATGAACTGCGTTTGTCCCGCGGCGTCTTTGAGCACCATCACCTCACCATCTGAAACGATGAAGCCTGTGTAAGTGGATTCGTCCTTGGTTACCACCACGTAAGGCTGGTAGCCGAACGCGATGCCCGCAGAAGGATTCAAAATCGCGTCGTAGAGCGCGGCGCGGGGCAACTTCTCACTGATGCGACTGAGCGCAGGGCCAACGTTTCGACCTTGTTTTCCCCATTCATGGCAGCTGGCACAAGCAGCGGTGGGACCAAAGAACACCTCACGCCCCCGCGCCGGATCTCCCTTCATGGCCAACAATTCGGTCACGGGAGGAAATTCAACGCCGTCGAACGCGGGACGTTTGAAGTGCTTGCTCGCCAGCGCACGAACGCCAAGGTCAGGGTTACGGAAGATCGCCTCTGACACGGCCTCGGCCACGTCCGGCTTCAAATTTCCTGACGACGCCAGCCCCAAAAGGAATTGCCCGCCTTCGGTAGAAAGTGCCAATTCTTGCCCAATTTCGGCTTGGTTGGCGCCTGGCTTGTTGAACGCCGCCTTTAGTTGTTCCACTTTAGGATCGGTTTGCGCTTTCTTCGATGCGCCCGCAAGTTCGCGGATGCGTTCGGCCACGCCATAGGTTTTCCACTCGGCGTCGGAACGCGCAAGCGCCAAGCGAAGCGCCAGAGCCCCCACTTTGGACTGGGTTGGATCTTTGTCTTCCGACAGCGCCATCATCGCCTGAACGGCGTCGGCGTGCGGAATGAACGCCAACGCCACGACGGCGCGATCGCGCTCGGCGGCGTCAAGGCTCGTGGCCCGCGCCCGGGTTTGCAGCGCTGCCACGGCGGCCACCGGATGCAAGCGCCAGGTCAAGTCGACCTGGGCCTTGTTCCACTTCAACGCCGGGGTCCTGGCGATGCCAAGTTGTGCCCACAGCTCATCCTCTTTGCCTTCGGCGCCTATGCCCAGGGCCTCCAAATAGAGACGGTCTTTGCCGTCGTGACGCTTGGCCAAAGGCACCAGCAGGGGAAGTGCGTCTTTGGCAGGCACATCACGCAAAGCCAGGGCAACCTCTCTACGAACCGCAGGTGAGGAATCTTTCGCCATCTGGCGAAGCAGGGGCAGCGGATCGCCTACGTGCGGGCGCAAAGCGCGCAACGCTGTTATTCGCAGGTCAACGTCACCGTCTTTCAGAGCTTTTTGCACCTGAGCGCGGCCTGCGGGGCCCGCAGCCGCCAGCACCCAGATCACACGGGCGCGCTGGCGGCGATCCACTTTGCGATCCGCCAGCACGCGTGACAAGGCAGGCACCACCGCGTCCCCTTGGGCGTGCAAAGCCTGCCAGCCCAAATAACGAACGTTCACGGCCGCACTGCCCAGCGTGGCCAGCTGACACTCCGTGGTTTTCAGATCAACGGGCGGAATGTTGGATTTGAAGCCTTTGGGGGCAATCCGAAGAATGCGGCCCCCGCCTATGCCATCAAGCATGGCGTGTCCGCCCACCACGGCGTCGTACCAGTCGGACACGTAAACGGCGCCATCGGGCCCCACAGCCACGTCGCTGGGGCGGAACCATCGCGCTCTGTCACCCAGGCTGTTCTTGCTTTTCAGGAAATCAATGCGCTCTACGGACTTGTAGCCCGCACCGTCTGGCTTCAGAATGTGCGCCCAAACGACGCTGCGGCCTGCGTCTGCGTTCAATGCGGCGCCTACGAACCGGGGCGGCAGGACGGCCCCTTCGTAAATCGTAAGCCCTGTGGGCGATCCGGCGCCTGTGATTTCCGTGGGCGGCACCACGCCAGGGTCCTCCTGGTGCCAGTGCGCCAGGGGCTTGGCCTGATCGGAGCGCGCATCCACGCGCCAATTGCGCTGTCCGTAGCGAGACGCGTAGCCGTAGTTGCCCCCCTCCATCACGTAGGTAAAGCGGCAAGACTCGTTGCCATCGTCATCGTTGTCGTTCTGAAACATGGTGCCGAACGAATCGAGCGCCACTTCGTAATTGTTACGAAAGTTGTGAGCCAATACCTGCATGCCTTTGGCATCTGCACCGATGCGCGACACGATGCCCATGATCCACGCGCGGCCATCGTCGCTGCGAGGGGGCTCGGGCCGGGGATCGTCGTCCAATTTGCGAAGCGTAAAGCCTGCTTTGTCGGTAACCGTATGCGGGCCCTCGTTGCCCGTATTGAAATAAAGCTGCCCGTCTGGGCCCGCACGAAACGAGTGCACGGCGTGGTCATGGTCATGCCCACCGAAACCGGTAAGGAACACCTCTTTGTGATCAGCAAAGCCATCTCCTGTGGTGTCTTTGTAGGCAAAAACGCTTGGGGAGGAGGACACAAGCACTTGCTCGCCCAGCACCGCAATGCCCAGCGGCGAAGTGAGATCCTTGTCTTGAACAAAGACGTTGGATCGATCCGCCACGCCGTCGCCATCGGCATCCTGCAGCACCATCACGCGATCGCCGTTGGGATGGTAAAGGTATCCATCACCCACTTGCGATTTGCGCTGGCCGCGGCGGTAGTTGACGCCTTCGGTAACCCAAATCCGCCCTTGCGCATCGATGTCGATGTTCGTGGGGTTGTAAAACTGGGGCGAGGTGGCCCACACACGAACCTCCAAACCCTCAGGCACATCAAATTCGTGCGTAACGTCAGCGCCCAATTCTGCCAAAGGAGGCGTTGCGGCCGGGGGACGTCCATTGGGCTTGGGCGGTTCGGCGGGCACCTCCGTGCGGGCCTGTTCCACGGGCTCATTCTGTGGCTGTTGTGCCGGTGGGGCCGCCGTGCGCGGCGCCGCGCAAGAGCCCGCTAGACACAACCAAACTGAGAACAAGACAAGACGTCGCAGAGCCATCGGGCATGACTACACCCGAGAACACGCCAGAACAAGCCGACTTATCGAAAACCAGCCCAATCAGTATCTGAGGGGTGCGTCTTCGCACAAAGCAAACGCCCCCAACAGTATGGTGTTGGGGGCGTTTTTATCGACTATCGAGGCTTACTTGCTACCAAGCAGCTTGAACTCAATGCGTCGGTTTTGCTCACGCCCCTTACGGGTGGCGTTGGGCGCCATCGGTTGATCTGGCCCGTAGCCAATGGTCTCAACGCGACCGGGATCCACCCCCGCCGAGACCAAGTACTCCTTCACGGAGTCAGCGCGATCTTGCGACAGCTTCACGTTGAAGTCGTGGGCGCCTTCCGAAGACGTGTGCCCAGCGATTCCAATGCGCAGATCCGGGTAGTTCTTAAGAACCTTGACAGCGCCGGCCAACACCTTGAACGAACGCTTCACAATGGCGGCAGAGTTCTTCTTGAACTGAATGCCCTGAATCACGCCTGTAAACTTCTGCACCTCTTTGGGCAACTCGTCAGGGCAACCATCGTTGTCCTCGAACCCATTGGGAGTTTCCATTTCGGTGGGGCATTTGTCATTGGCGTCGAGCACACCGTCACCGTCGTTGTCAGGATCGGGGCAGCCGTCTTCATCCTGGAAGCCGTCAACGTCCTCAGCTTCGGTGGGGCATTTGTCGGCGGATCCGAAGATGCCGTCGCCGTCCTCGTCGGTTTCTGGGCAGCCGTCTTCGTCGTCAACCTCATTGACCGTCTCGGCTTCGTTGGGACACTTGTCGGTGGCGTCGGGAATGCCATCGCCGTCGTTGTCGAGATCGGGGCAGCCATCTTCATCCTGAAAGCCGTCCACATCCTCGGCCTCGTTGGGGCATTGATCGTCTGGATCCAAAATGCCATCGCCATCCGTATCCGTGGGGGCTGGTGGGGGCGGTGGGGGGCCGGCAGGATTGCCACCCAGTTTTACGCCAAGGCCAGCCAGAAACTCAAAGCTTGGGGTCAGCCCCTTGTCGTGCCAATCGGGCAGCCACGAGATCCGCGAGTCCAAACGCGCCAACAAGTGTCGCGTGAGGTCCCATTTGATACCGGCGCCAACGTGAAAGCCGCCATCAACGTCTTCATACTCAATTCCACCCAGGGCTGGGCTGCCTTTGGTGGATAGCACCTGGGCCAAATTCACACCGGCCAGGACGAAGGGGCGGACGTCACCCCACTGCGCCACGTGAGCCAACAATTGGAGGCGGTAAATGGCAATGGAAGTGTCGATCTCTTGGGCGCGGTCTTTGGTGGGAAGGCCTGAGGCTTCGGCTTCGAGCCCCAGCCAAGGCAAGTAATTGAACGCCAAGCGGACACCGAACTGAAAGCTGTCTTTCGGCGCGCGCCCTGGCGTGTCGGGAACCCCCAGCTCTAGGTCGCGACCAAAGATGTGGTACCCGCCAAAAATTCCGGCTTCAAACTGTGGCCCCGAAAGCGCGGCGCTGGTGTCGTCAGGGGCGGCTTCTTGAGCCCATCCCATCGAGGCCCCGCTTAAGAGCACGCCGCAGGTGGCACTCAAGAAGATTGTGGTTTTCGTGCTTCGCTGCATTTCAAATTCTCCAATGGCTTAAGGAGGCCCCAGTATAACGATGTCGCCGCCATGCGGAAGTATTCTTCACGAAAACCCCCATGATCATGCGGGCCGGCGCAAAACGTTTCGATTTGCAAACTAGACTAACGTACAGTGATCAACGAAGATCCGCGCTTGTGGCAACCCAAAAACCAACGCTGACTACAACGGGGGCGCGGTGGACTCAGCCATTGCTGCCGTTAGTGTATGGCCTGGCTCTTGCGGCCTGTGCGCAGGGCGGGCCGCGCGCAAATCAGCCCAGCAGCTTTGTGCTGTCGGTTGTGGGCACCAACGATCTGCATGGCCATATCGATCACTTAGCTTGGTTCAGCGGCTATTTGAACAATCTGCGAGAGGCCCGCAAGAAGGATGGCGCCGTTGTCCTGTTGGACGGGGGAGACATGTTCCAGGGCACCCTGGCCTCGAACTTGGGCGAAGGCCAAGTGGTGGTGGAGGCCTACAACCACTTAGGCTACGACGCCGCAGCGATTGGCAACCATGAGTTCGATTTCGGCCCCGAAGGCCCAGCCGCAGCTCCGCTTGCCGCCGCAGACGATCCCCGAGGCGCCCTCAAAGCACGTGCCAGACAGGCGCGGTTTCCATTTCTCACCGCCAATGTGAAAGAGGAAGCCACCAACCGCATTTTGCAGGGCAAGAACATCTCGGCCACGGCCATGTTCACCCGCAACGGCGTCACAGTGGGCCTGATCGGCGTTACCACCCAGGACACCGCGCGGGCCACGTTGGCGCGCAACTTCGCGGGGCTCAAGATATCAGCGCTGGCAAGCACCATCGCTCAACACGCGAGCGAACTGCGCGTCCGCGGCGCGCATGTGATCATCGTGGCGGCACACGCGGGAGCCGCTTGCCACGATTTCTCGGCGCCCCAAGATCTCAGGTCTTGCGTAGGCAACAAAGAGATCTTCGACGTGGCGCAAGCTCTGCCGCCCCGATTGGTTGACGCCATCGTGGCCGGCCACACCCATGCCGGCGTGGCCCACGAAGCGGCGGGGATTCCCATCATAGAAGCCCATTCCTACGGGCGCGCGTTTGGTCGGGTGGATCTGGTTTTGGACCGCAAAACCAAGCGGGTGCTTCGTCACCGCTTGTTTCCTCCGCAAGACATCTGCGCCGACACGCGGGCCGGAACCTGCATGACGAAGGCGTATGAAGCACGTCCCGTGCAGGCCGACCAAACGTTGGCGCGCCTGATAAGCCGATCTCTTGCTCACGTGAAACAAGTGGCGGAGCGCCCCTTGAACTCGCAAGCGCTCGCAACCATTCCACGCGCCTACAAGGTTGAGTCGGCGCTGGGAAACTTGTTTACCGACCTGATGCTTGCCGCCCGCCCCGCCGCCCATGTTGCCATCACAAATGGCGGTGGGCTGCGCCAGGACATCCCGCAAGGCCCGATGCGCTACGAGCACCTTTACGAGGCCATGCCGTTCGACAATACCTTTGCCACCGCCGAGATCACGGCCGCACAACTTGCCGACGTGTTTCGTCGCAACCTTCAAAGTGACAAGGGTATCCTCTCCGTCTCCGGCCTTCGGGTTCGCGCGCGATGTGAAAACAACGCGCTTGAGGTACGGCTGCTGCGAGACGATGGGGCTCCGATCGCTGCGAACAAGCGGTTGATTCTGCTCACCACCGACTTTTTGGCCACCGGCGGCGATGGACTCCTCAAAGGGATCAAGTTCAATTTGGAAGAAATGCCGCCCGTGCGCGACGAAATGGGCCGCGTGTTGGCCGCAAATCCCAAGGATTATGATCCGCAGGTGCTTCTTGATCCTTCGCGCCCCCGCTTAATTTATCCCGCACCACGTCCTGTGCGCTGCGATCTTTGAGGCGGCCCCTCCTTAACCGTGCAATTTGGCGAGGTGTAGCCGGCCGTTTATGATGGCGAAGTGTCAGCCCTTCCTCGCGCCCCCGTGCTGGCGGCGCTTCTTGCCATCATCGCCACAGTGTGGCTGCTCTACGCCAGGAGCCTTTCGTTTCCCTTTGTCATAGATGACTACGTTCAGATCGCCGAGAACCCGGCCGTGATTGAGGGCGCGCCGCTGTCAAAGTTCTTTTTGGATCGCGACACAACCTCCAGCCGTCCCGATTACAACACACGCATCTACCGTCCGCTGCGAAACGTGGCGTTTCGCGCTCTGGTGAGGGCCTTCGGCGCGTCGCCGCTGGTGTTCCGCTTGGCCAACTACTTGCTTTACGCCGCCGCCATCGGCCTAGTGTTCGCGCTGGGGTGGCACGTTCTGCCCAGCCTGCGTGCGGCCCTAATGGCCGCGGCCGTCTTTGCGGTTCTCCCGGTCCATGTGGAGCCGGTGGTTTACCCCTCCGCATTGGGCGACCTGCTCTCGCTCGATCTTGAGCTATTGGGCCTCATTTGTGGCTGGCGGGCCTTTGTCAACACAAAGGGGTTCGCGCTGGCGGCCGCAGCGTCGGTGATTTTCCTCGCGCTTGCCATGACCGCTAAGGAAATGGCCATCACGGGGCCTGGCCTGCTGGCTTTGCTGTGGCTTCATCGTCGGCCCGCATCCATGCGCCAGTCATTCGCGCTGCTGCTGGTGCTGGCGCTGGTCGCTGCGTCCTATTTGGCCTTGCGTACCCATGTGGTGGGGCAAATGGGCCAAGAGCCAATTACGTGGGAAAGCGTTCAGCGCGGGCTCAAAGAGGCACCCGCCCTGTTGCTGGGCTACCTGCAAATTGCGGTCATGCCGTTTGGTCACAAGCCCAGCTACGTGGTGCCCACGCCCTCAGGGCTCGGGGCGGTTTTGATGTACATAGGCTTTGGGCTCGCCGCATGGCTGTTGCGGCGAACTGACAAACAACACACGCCGCCAGGAGGACTCGCGCTCTGGTTAGCTTGGTTTGTCATGGCGCTCGTGCCGGTGCTGCATCTGGTGCCCTTGTGGGCCGATCTGGCCGATCGATTTGTGTTGGTGTCAACGGTGGGGTTGGCGCTGGCCGCAGGTGAAGTGGGCGAGCGCTTGCTGCAACGATTTTCGGTGCGCATCGTGCTGATTCCCGCCGCCGCGGTCATGACGATTCTGTGCTTGGGGGTGTGGTTCGAGCAGGAGGTTTGGCGCAGCGACCACGCGCTATGGAGGTACGGCGTACAAGCCGAGCCGCGAGCTTCCTTGGCCCAATCCAATTTCTGTTTGTCGGCGTTGCAGCTTGGCCAATATGAACAAGCGCTGCACGCCTGCGACAAAGCCTTTGAGTTGGGGCGCGACAATGCAGAGATTCATGGCCGCCGCGCTGTCAGTTTGCAGGCCTTGGGGCGTTTACACGAGGCCGAGGTCGCCGCGCGGCGTTCGTTGAAGTATGACCCTCAGCAGGTGCAAATGCAGGCGGTGATGGGTGATCTTGCCTTGGCAAGATCCGACATACCAGAAGTGACACGCCGTTTGCAGATGGCAAAACAATTGGCGCCGCAGCATCCCTCAACCACGCTTTTGGAAGCGGCCTGGGCAAAACACGAAAATCGCTTTGACGACGCGCTGACGCTTTACAATCAACTCCTCGGTAGAGTGCCGGGCGTGCCGAGGTTTCATGTCTTGGCCGTCGAGACGGCCCGGGCCGCCAACAATGCTGAGCAGGTGACCAAGCACTGCCGATCCTGTTTGGCGTTTGAACCTGCGTATCAGCCATGCCTGCGGGTGTGCGAGCAGAGAACGAATACGGCACCCACCCCTAAGCCGCCCTAAAGCCGCCCTAATTTAGGGAGCCTGCAAACACGCTTGAACCTGCGACCAATCGTGCCGTTGCGAGGTGATGCGAATATGATCTACGGCACCACCCACAAACTTTTCGCTCACGCCCCCGGATTGGCCTTCTTGGGAAAACCAGGTGTTAGCACCGATCGCCCAAGGGTTCGCGTTGCCCGCAATGCCTGCAGGGGCGTTGGTCCCACAGGCTTCACCGCCAAAACTTCCCACGCCCATTTGTCGCTGCCCGTTCACATACAACTCCGCGCCAGGAGCGCCGAAGTTCACAGCGACATGCAGCCATTGGTTTTCAACCAAGGTGGCATGGGAACATAGCATCACCACCGTGCCTGCCGCTTGGATGCGCATCCCAAAGCGTTTGGCCCCATCCAATATCAAGCTGAAATGGCCTGGCAAACGAGTTTCCTTCGCGTCGCGCGTGAGCACCCCCGAGAATCTGTCCCCTAGACCCGCTGGAAGCCGCAGCCATAAGTCCACCGAGCCCGAGTCAAGATTCCAATCGGAGCTATGGGGCACAGAAAAATATCCGGTGTCCGAGAACAAAGCGGCGGTCTTGTGTCCGCATGGCCCCTCGGTGGTCGTGATGCGCCCTTCGGGCACAGCCGTATGCCGATTTGCCATTTCCGCACCCAATCGTACCGGATCGTCGAAACTCCAACCCGCGACCTGACCCGGCAAACGGCCCGGCGCCAAGCACCCAGGGGCCACGCACACAAGGCCCAGATCCGAGGAGGGCACAACGGCGACGGGAGCGTCCACAACCGCCGACATATTCGAGGGTTCCCCTGCCTCACGCCCTTCTTGGCCTTGCAGGTTGTAGGCCGGGTTGGGCACCGTGCAGGCGACCAAAAACCACAAAATGTGAGGTGAGCGCTTTGTCAATCGGGCCTCCTCGGCGGGTCGCACGGGCCCACGAGGCTACTTATTAGTCTACGCGAAAAGGACGAAGCTATCGCGATTTTCGCCCGTCGCTCGTGGCACCTGCAACGGAGTGGTAAAACCTGCGACATGCTCACCTTTACGCGTCTCGTGGTCGGGTTTGCTCTAGCGACCGCTTCGGCGGCTTTGGCCGTCGCGGATGGCGATCCGCATCAGGGCCAGTTCACGCTTCAGGAAGCCACGCGAGGCTTGCCCGAGGGCGGCGCCTTGGTGGCAACCATCGAAACCAGCAAAGGCACTCTGAGCTGCCGCCTGTTCGAGCATGAGGCCCCCATGACGGTGGCCAACTTTGTGGGACTGGCACGTGGCACCCGCGCGTTCTTGGATCCAAAAACGCGAACGTGGCAAAAGCGCCCTTACTACGATGGATCGCCTTTCCATCGCGTCATACCTGGCTTCATGGTGCAAAGCGGGGACATCTCTGGCACCGGCGCCGGGCAAGCGGGCTACCGCATCGCGAATGAAACGTCACCCAACCTGAAATTCAACCGCCCCGGATTGATGGGCATGGCGAATCGTGGACCCAACACGGGCAGCGCCCAGTTCTTTATCACAGAAGCCGCCGCTGCTCACCTTGACGGAGGCTACAGCTTGTTCGGCGAATGCAAACCAACCACCGTGGTGCGCAAGATCGCCAAAGTGAAACGCGATCCCAACGACAAGCCAACGGAACCTGTTGGGATTGTGAAAATCACAATTTCGCGGAGCGAGACGAAACAAAAGCCGAAGAAAAAATAGCACTCGGTCGGCATCAAAAAAGCGCCCGACCGCCTTTTTGGTCGGCGGCCTGCAGGCTTAATCATTGTTAGTACCCACCGCGCCGCTCACAGACCACACTTTGAGGTGGCTTGAGCTTGTGCTCTTGACCGTGCTTTTCTCGAAACGAAAGACGCTCGCGCATGATGTTTCGCGTGGTTCCCCTCGCCTTTTCCCTGGCTTTTGTCGTCTTCGCTTGCTCACCCGGCGCAAAGAACACGGACGAAGACGGAAGCGGCGGGGATGGCGGCGATGGAGGAGCCGGCCCCGATGCAAGCGGTGGTGACCGCCAACCAGAAGCAGGATCGGATGGTTCGGGCGGCTCCGGTGACAGCGAGCAGGACCAAGAGCCCGGCGCGGGAGGCATGGGCGGCAATATTGGCATGGGCGGCACCATGGGCGGAATGGCGGGAACAAGCGTGATGGGTGGTACGGCCGGCCAGGCCACGGGCGGACAGGCCCCCGTTTCCCAATGCACCAGCAGCCCCATCTGCGATGACTTCGAGGGCCTTGCCGAAGGCCCCTATTCCAAGGGGTCGCTCGTCATCGATGGCGGCATCCAATCGAACTACATGGTCACCGCCGCACAGAAGCATTCGGGACAACGATCCATAAAAATTGAGGCCGGCGGCCCCAGCGGAACAAAGCGGTTCTTGCGCGCTGGAGTTGGCGACAAACTGGGCGACGGAAAGGCCGTATTCGCCCGCGTATGGATGTTTTTTCCCCAACTGCCCAAACTGAGCCGCAGCGACGGAACCGCCCACTACCGACTCATACGTTCGTTTGAACTTATCCCTCCCAACGTGGGCACGAGCGTATCAGCCGGCATCGTGGGTTCAAATAGAGGGCGCCTGCTGTATTTCAAACCCGCAGGGTTCAAAGACTGCGCGGCCGATGGCGGCACGTTGCCGGCCAATAAGTGGACGTGCGTGGAGCTGCGGTCCGACAACAACAGCTACGAAGCCTGGATCGATGGCCAGTCAATAGGCGCTCGTGCCACCGTAAGCGGCGACAACTGCTGGCAAAAGCGGGACAAGGTTGCGAACATGTCGTTTGGCTTCGAAATCGCCGCCGGCGTTCTCGATGAGCCGTTTAGCTTTTATATGGACGACATCGCCCTGGACACAAAACGAATCGGCTGCAACTAGCACAAGTTGCTAGACGGTTAAACCGGCCACGGGACCGCCTTTGCTCAGGCGTGGATCGCCAAAGACCTTCACATCGTCGAAGCCCATGTAGTGGAATACGTTGACCAAGATGTCGGAAAACGGGGCCTGCGTGGTGGCGTTGAACTGCAGCATGCGCCCCATTTTGAAGTGCCCTGAGGCGCCGCCCGTCAACACCACCAGATCGTTGTCGGTGCTGTGCCTGTCTCCCTGCCCCAGTTCGTTCCAGTGGACGATCAAGGTGTTGTCCCACATGGTACCGTCGCCCTCGGGGATGGCTTTGAGCGTTTCGTGAAGCTTTGTAGACTGGGTCCACAAATGCCGGTTGATTTTTCTGATGAGAGCGAACGCTGCAGCGTCGCTCTTATGAGAGATGTCGTGGTGGCCTTCAGGAATGTTCAGGTTGTTGTAAACCCGACCGCTGGTGTTGCCACTCCACGCAAAATTGATCACACGGGTAAGATCACAAGCGAACGCCATCGCGCCTATTTTGAAAAACAACTCCCCGATGATCTGGTGATTCGCGTCGGAGTAGGGATCTAACTTGTTGCCCAGCATCACGGGTTCACAAACGGCGCCCGACCCCGTGGAGGTCCCGCTTTTCAAAGTTCGCTCAATATCGCTGAGCGACTGCAAGTGCTGATCGATTTTGGCGCGGTCGCCGCTACCCACTTTGCTTCGCAAACTGTTGGCCTCGGCCAAAACCAGATCCAACCCGGATTTTTGCATCGCCAACCGCTTCAGAACGGCTGGGTCGGGCTGATCGTTGCCGAACCTCGCCGAGCCGAAAATGCGCGCGTAGGCTTGGTAAGGGTCCGTTTCAGGGTTAACGGGGTTTTGTTTGCCCACAGGCCCACCGTGAGAGGCCACGGACCAAATGTTGTTGCCTCGCCCGCCCACGCGATAAACGAGATGTCGATGAGCGACCGTGGGGTGCTTTTCAAGCACCCGGCTACCCAAGACGAAGTCGGCGCTGGGCCCTTCCACATAACCGATGGACCGATCCGATCCTCCAATGGGGAACGAGCCACTTCCCGACCGCCACGGCGCCAGGCCCGCACCGCCTTGTTGATGATCATCCGCCCGCTCCAAGGCGGGGATGTTGCGGAACATTTTGTTCACGCCGTTGAGGAGCAACATCTCGTTGCGGTAGGGCTCAAGCGGTTCGAGAAATTCGCCCAAGACGTAGTTGGTTTCCCCAACCGTTTTGAAACGAGTGCCGTGTTCATTGCCGTTGGGCTTGAAGACAAAGATCACCCGCCGGGGCACGGCGCCCGCCGCTTTCGCCCGTTGCGGCCGCATGGCATCCAAAAACGGCAGTGCCAGGGCGACACCGCCAGCGCCTCTCAGTACGGTTCTTCTGCTGAGTTGCTTCATGGGGCAGCCTTTATTGAGCGACAGATCGGTAAAGGAAGGCGTCGGTTTGCGTCAGGGCCAACAAAACGTCCTTCAAGTTGTAGTTTGAATCGGCGAACGCTTTTGCAAGCTTCGCCCGCGAACAGGTGTCCGCGTCGGTGTAATCGCGCCCATAGAAGAACCGAAAGTTTTGATCGAGATAGCATTGGCGCGCTTGGTTGCTGGCGGCGAACGCACGGCCCATCGCCTGCGCGTCGGCGAGCGGCCCATCCAGATCAAATGATCCGCTGATTTCTGTCTGGGTGTCGATGGCCTTTCCGGTTTCGTCCATCGCGCGTTGGCGTCCCACAGCGTCGAAGGACTCGAATGCCACCCCAATGGGATCAATCAGCTTGTGGCAGCCGGCGCAGGCGGGATCGGTTCGGTGCAAAGCCAGGCGCTCTTGCTGCGATAGGCCTTCACCAATCGCATCCAGATTCAGTTCAACGTTGTTTGGCGGAGCGGGGATCACCTCGCACATCACGTCGGTCCGTACTTTCACACCCCGAAGCACAATCGACGTACGCGTGGCCTTGTCGTGCGCTGTGAGAAATCCGCCCTGGGTCAGGAACCCGGCCGCGGCGGGGCGCTCAACACGCTGAAATTCAGAACCAAAATCGCCCTCCAAGCCGTAATGCTGGGCAAGCTCTTTGTTGGCGAAGGTGTAAGAGGCCGAGACCAAATCCTTGAAACCGCCGTTGCCAGTGAGAACGAGCTCCCGCACGAAGGCGTCGTTTTCTTGCCGGAACAACCCATGCAGATTGTTAGGCAAGTTGGAAAACACTTTTTCGTCGCGGCTGAACTGCTTTACGCCGTCGGTGTCCATCCACTGCCGGAAAAATTCTAAAGTGCGCTCTGATTTGGGGTCAGCCAGCATGCGCTCGGCCTGCGCCGCCACCTGTGCCGAGGTTTCCAGCTTGCCTTGTTCCGCGGCCGCGAACAAATCCTCATCCGGCATCGATTGCCACAGCAAAAACGAAAGTCGCGAGGCCATTTCGTAGCCGGTTGCGGGTGCGTATTTGCCTTTGGCGCTGATTGCATTGCTTTCAACACGGAACAAAAAGTTTGGCGACTGAAGCATCGCGTAGACTGTCCATTCAACGGCGGTGCTAAAGTCGTAGGTGCTCAAAGCAGACTGAAACAAGCCGTCCAGGCGCTCAGCTTCCTCCGTGGTCAAAGGACGACGATAGGCCCGAAGACCGAAATCACGCACAAACTTAGAGCCACAGGCCTTGTGATTGCCATCGCTGCAGCGGGTGAATCCCGTGTTGGTTGCGGCAGCTTTGGCGAGCTTTTCTGCCGCGCCCATGAATTGTTCCGCCACCAGGCTGGAGACCGCAAGGAACTCAGCGCCATTGCGAAACCCCAGCGACTCGCTTTCGGCCACAAAGCCATCCACCACCTGCTGCACCTGCGAAGTGCCCATGCCAAAGAGATCAGAGATGGTGTTCTGATACTCAGCGTTGCTGAGACGACGCAACGGTGACGCCCCAGGGTTGATTTGCTGGCAAGCCGAGGAATTCAACACGCTGCCGGGATCCACAGAGGGGTTGGTTTTCGCCTCTGGGGTAGGCGTGCTGGTTCCGCCACCACCAGATTGCGATTTGCCAATCTCGCCGGTGCAAGCCACGGCCAAACTGAACGCCAAACTCAACGGCAAAACGAACTTCATGTTTACCTCCGGTGACGACCGACTGGCCGCTGGGCTGGCTAAGGGCTTGCGACAAAGCCGCAAACCCTAGTATCAGCTATATTTGAATATAACTTAACAACAGCAAAAGGGGAACCATCGCACAAGCGGCGCGGGCATCCACGCACCTTGGCGCACATGGGCCCCAGGCGAAGTCAGGCTACACAGGCACGCCAGGTGCCCCCGAAGACGCTTCGGCAGCCAAAAGCGCCCGAGCGGCATCTAACGAGGCGCGGGTGCCCGTGATTGTTAAGATATCACCTGACGCCAACGCCTCTTGCCCGGTGGGGCTTACGATGGCGCCCCCCACCCGGGTGATGGCTAAAACCGTGGCACCTGTAAGCCCCCGCAGATTCAACTGCACCAAGGTTTTTCCCACCGCGGGGCTTTCCGCTGCAATCTGCAGCGGCAGCGGCGCGCCCAATCCTGGCAACGACTGTTCGACGGCGCGCAGATCTTCAACCACCGCATGCATGCCGGTGTCGCGACGGCCATCGCTGCCTTGGGACGCCAGCACTTCCACGATCACCTGAGCGCCTGCACGAACGTGACCTTGCAAATTGGTGGCGCTTTTCCAAAACGCCACGCTTAAGACACCCAGCACAACCAGCATCACGGCTGCGCCCTGAAAGGGCGGCAGGAATGGCTGCGTGACCGCGATGAGGGGCGCCCCCACAGCCAACAACACCCCCAACTGCAAAGCAACCACAAAGGCGCGTCGCGGGGCCGCCGCCAGATCAAGCTTGCCGTTGGCGGCCCGAGGTAGTGCCAGATCGGCCAGATCCAAACCCAAATTGCGCGCCTGACGAACCACACCTAAACAAAACGGCGCCGCCAGCAAAATGGCGCCCGCGATCACCAACGTTCGTGGCAACCAAGCGTGCTCACCGAACAGGCCGGCCAGCCGCGCCGAAAGCGGATCGAGGGCCAGCGACGAGCCAATCACCACCGCTGCCAGCGCCGCAACATCAATCAGCAAAAAACCCACGCGACGCCGCAAACGGTGGGCGCGCGTCTGTGGCCCTCGGGGCGCTTGCGAAAGGCGCTCAAACCAGGTTCCGTAAAGCGCCAGAAACGTTTGAAGCGCAGCGGGCAAGCGTTCGTAAAACCGCGCCGAAGCGGGCCCAGACAGCTTTACCAACAAAGGCGTCAGCAGCGTGGTGGCCACAGACACAGACACAACCACAGCAAACAAAAACGGACGCGCCACGCCCAAGCTCAAACCCAGGCCTGCCAAGATGAACGAGAACTCTCCGATCTGAGCCATGCTCATGCCCGATTGCACGGACGTGCGCACGCCATTGCCGGCCAAGAACGCGGCCACCGAAACGGCAAGCAATTTTCCGCACAAAACGACGACCGTCAGCACCAACACCGCGGGCCAGTTGGCGGTGACCAGCTTCGGATCCAGCAGCATGCCCACCGATACAAAGAAGATGGCGGCGAAAACGTCTCGCAGAGGCACAATGAGGCGTTCAACCCGATGCCCCGCCCCGCTCTCCGCCACCAAAGATCCAGCCAAAAACGCGCCCAGCGCCACTGAGTAGCCGAAGCTTTGCACCAGCAGGGCCATCGCGAAGCACAGTCCCACGCTGGCCACCAACGTGGTTTCCGCGCGCCCCAGGCGCACCACAAACCGCATCAAACGGGGCACCACCATCATGCCCACAATCAGCAGCACCACCAAGAACGCCACCAGCTTGCCGGTGGTCAGGGCCAAGGTGCCCACCGTGTCGTCAACCGAGCGATTTTGACCCGACACCACCGTGGGCAGCGTGGCCAGCATCAAGATCGCGATCAAATCCTCGAAAATCAGAACCCCGAAAACCACCTCTTTGATGCGGTTGTCAACCTTCTGCTCCTCGAAGGTCTTGGCAATGATGGTGGTGCTGGAGATAGAAACCGCGGCGGCCGTCAACATGGCTTCAGCCGGCGCCCAACCGAACAAGCGCCCGGTGAGATAACCCAGCCACATCATCACGCTCACTTCCATCGCCGCCACGGCGGCAATGCCCAACCCCTTGCGCAGCAATTTGCGCAAGCTGAACTCCAACCCCAGCGAAAACATCACCAAGATCACACCCAGCTCGGAAAGCGTCTCGATGATCTCCTTGTCGGCCAGCAAGGGCATCGTGGGAAAGTGCGGCCCCACCACCAGCCCGGCCATGACGTAGCCCAACACCACGGGCTGCCGCAGGCGCTGGAACACCACGGTGGTGACCGCCGCCACGCAGAGCACCATGGCTAAAGTTGTGAGGAAAACATGGGGGCCGTGCACGTGCCTGGCAGTATTGGGGGAGACGGCCGGTGCGTCCAGATATGGCGTGGCGATGGGGGATGGCTACCGGCCAAAAAAATGTCGCAGCAAGCCAGATCGCCCGAAAGACGCCTGGGGGGTTTGCTATCTTGCCGGTCTCGGGCCCATGGGGGCCCCGCGGAAACCGTTTGCTTCGGAGGCTCATCGCCCGTGTCCATCGACCAATCTGCCATTTGGAAATCCCTGCAATCGCACCAAGCCAGCTTGGCGGAGACCACCATGCGAGACCTGTTCGCGGCAGAGCCCCATCGGGGGCAACGCCTGCAATTGCGCTGCGGCACGCTCGTGCTTGATTACGCCAAGAACTTGGTGACAGATGAGACGCTGCGGCTGCTGCGAGAGCTGGCCCGCCACGCAGGGGTAGAATCTTTGCGCGACGAGATGTTCGCGGGCGCGAAGATCAACCTCACCGAAGATCGCGCGGTTCTGCATGTGGCTTTGCGCAACCAAAGCGATCGGCCCATCGTGGTCGACGGACAAGACGTCATGCCCGCGGTGCGCGCCGCGCTTACCAAGATGAAGGCTTTCGCCACATCGGTGCGTGAGGGACAATGGCGAGGCCATTCGGGCAAGGCCATCACCAAGGTGGTCAACATTGGCATCGGTGGCTCCGACTTGGGCCCCGTGATGGTGGTTGAAGCGCTGAAGCCCTATGCGCACCAAGAGCTGAGCGTGCAGTTCGTTTCCAATGTGGATGGCGCGCACATTCAAGAGACGTTGGCGGGATGCGACCCGGCCACCACCATGTTCATCGTGGCGTCGAAAACCTTCACCACGCAAGAGACCATGCGCAACGCACACACGGCGCGGCGTTGGTTCTTAGAACAGGTGAAAGACGAAGCACACATTGCGAAGCACTTCGTGGCCCTGTCTACCAATGCCGAAGCCGTCACACAGTTTGGCATCGCCGCCGACAACATGTTCGAGTTTTGGGATTGGGTTGGTGGTCGCTATTCGTTGTGGTCGTCAATTGGCTTATCGATCGCTTTGGCGGTGGGACCTGACAATTTCGACCAGTTGTTGGCGGGGGCACACGCCATGGACGAGCACTTTCGCACGGCGCCGCTTGAACAGAATTTGCCCGTGACGCTGGCTCTGTTGGGGGTTTGGTACAACAACTTCTGCGGCGCCGACAGCCACGCCATTCTGCCCTACGACCAGTACCTGCACAGGCTTGCCGCGTATCTGCAACAAGGCGACATGGAAAGCAATGGCAAGCGCGTCACCCGCCAGGGCGAAGCCATTGCGTACCAAACTGGCCCCATCATTTGGGGGGAGCCAGGCACCAACGGGCAGCACGCGTTTTACCAATTGATTCATCAGGGAACGAAGCTGATTCCCTGTGATTTTTTGGCTTCCATAGAACCGCCTTTCACCCGTGGCGGGCTTGCGCGGGAGCTCGAATGCCTGCGCGGAGAACTTGTCGACCATCACGAAAAACTGTTGGCCAACTGTTTGGCGCAATCAGAAGCGCTCATGCGGGGCAAAACGCAAGCCGAAGCGCGGGCGGAGTTGGACGCGGAGGTGGCGGCAGGGAAACTAAGCCCGCAAGCGCGCGACGCGCTGCTGCCGCACAAAGTGTTTCCGGGCAACCGACCTAGCAACACGCTGCTTTACCCGCGGCTGGATCCTCACACTTTGGGAATGTTGGTCGCTTTGTACGAGCACAAGATCTTCGTGCAAGGCGCCTTGTGGAACGTCAACTCCTTCGACCAATGGGGTGTTGAGCTGGGCAAGCAGCTGGCCAAGGGCATCCTTGCCGATCTCACCAGCAGCAAACCCGCGGATGGCCACGACGGCTCGACGAACGCTTTGCTGAATCTGATCAAACAGCACAAAGCCTAAAGCAAAAATGCCGCGCCCTCGCTTCGAGGCACGCGGCATTTTGCGTAACAAAATTTGTGTGTTTACTGAGAAACCAACTTCTCGGCGTATTGCTCAAGCTTGCGGGCATCGACGTTGAACTTACGAATCCCATCCGAAAGCTTGTCAACGGCCATGGGATCTTCGTTGTGCAAGAAGCGATACGTTTTTTCGTCCAAATGAACCTTTTGCACGTCGGCGTTTTTTGCCGCTTCTGGATTGAGCCGTCGTTCCAATTGGCCTTCTTTTTCGCTCAGCGTGGCCAAGATCTCAGGGCTGATGGTCAAAAGATCACAGCCGCATAGACGAGTGACCTGCTCCAGCTTGCGGAAGCTTGCCCCCATGACCTCTGTTTTGTAGCCAAACTTCTTGTAATAGGTGTAGATGCGCTCGACCGAAGACACGCCGGGATCTTCTTCGGGAGCTATGTCTTTTACGCCGCGGTCTTTTACGTAGTAATCGTAAATGCGGCCCACAAACGGCGAGATCAAAGTGACGCCCGCCTCAGCGCACGCCACCGCTTGGGCGAAACTGAACAGCAGGGTCAAATTGCAGTGTATGCCCTCTTTTTCAAGCCGCTCTGCGGCTTTGATGCCTTCCCACGTGCTGCCCACTTTGATGAGAATGCGCTTGCGATCAACGCCCGCCTTCTCGTAAAGGCCGATGAACTCTTTGGCTTTGGCAACTGTGCCTTCCGTGTCGAAGCTGTAACTAGCGTCAACCTCGGTGGAAACGCGCCCCGGGATGATTTTCAGGATCTCGCAACCAAAGTTCACCGCAAGCTTGTCCATAAACGCAGCGGTGCGAACGGTTTTGTCCGCGCTTTGCGCGTCCGCGTATTTGTGGGCCTCGTCAACCAGCGCCCTGTAAGGGGCCATTTGGGCCGCTTTGAGCAGCAGCGAGGGGTTTGTGGTTGCATCTTGCGGTTTGTGACGGGCAATGGCCTCAATGTCACCAGTGTCAGCCACAACGACCGTGTGTTGTTTGAGCGATTCGAGCAGATTCATGGTTTTCTCCTGACGGCCCTTTGCAGCCCTAACGGCCCAAGGCCCACTCCCATGCAACTTTAGCGGACACCTGCCCGCGTGGGTAGCATTGGGGGTAGATTTGCCCTCATGACGCACCCTTTGGCGCCCTACCCCGATCCCGAGGCGCGCGATCAACTGACACTTCACTTGGCCTCTGCCTGTGGGGGTGAGGCCACTGCCTATGGCCACAGCGTGCAGGGCAGGCCTTTGTGGGCCGTGCGTGTGCCCAGCGCCACCCCCTCGGCACGTCGGGTGCTCATCACCGGCAACATTCACGGCGTTGAATGGATTTCCAGCCAAGTGGTGTTGGGCGTGTTACAGGCGCTAGCGCATGTGCCGGGGGTGGCACGTTTGCGCGAACGCGCGGAGATCTGGGCGATTCCTTGCTTGAACCCCGACGGCTATGCCCGAACTTTTGAAGCCGCAGGGCAAGGCCGCATTTCATCGCTGCGGCCCAACGCCCACGGCGTCGATTTGAATCGCAACTTTCCCATTCCTGCCGGCTTCGTTCGGCGCCGCCTACCAGGTGCAGGATCAAACACGCCAGGGGCAGCAACCTATGTTGGGCCGAACCCCTTGTCCGAACCGGAAACCGCGGCGCTTGATGCCTTGCTGCGCGCGCAAGCGTTTGTGGCGGGTGTCAATGGGCACAGCTTCATGGGCAAGGTCATTCCCCCCCGTGTTCTAAGCAAACACCATTGGCGTGGCTACAAGCGCTTGTGCAAGGAGTTGCGAGGCACCCAAGCGCGCGTGGGCTACGGCCGATTGGCCGCCCCCTGGTTTGACACCTTTACCGGCGAACTTGAAGATCATCAACATCACGCGCACCGTATGTGGGCGGTTTGCCTTGAAACGTTTTCCCTGTTCGCCAGCTTTCGGCAACACGTGCGCGCGCCCAGTTTGTTTTGGCGCTTTAACCCCCACGATCCAAAGCTGTGGGTGCAAAACGACGTTCCGGGCATCGCGGGTTATCTGCACGCGGCGTTGAACCTCCCCTTCAATCCGCCGTAACAAAAAGGTAGAGGCGCGCGTCCGCCAAGACAGGTCAGCGGACGCGTCGTGGCGCTAGGGTTGGCAAACGCCGTCTTTGCAGGCGTTGCTGCAGCACTCGCGCACGCTCTTGCAAACGATTCCTGCGGCCGTGCACGCGGGCTCGTCAGCAAAATTGAGCGCCACATCCACGCGGCCGTTGCGCTGCATTGTGAACGCGACGCGCGTTTTGGTGCCTTCCACAATCGAAACTTCCACGGGATCGCTAACCCAAGCGGCCACCGTTTTTGTGGTGACGCTGCTGCAAGCGGCGCCGAACGCTTCGGCCGCCAAAACAACATGGCCCAGCGGAAATCCTCCCAGCGTTTGCACCATGGCGGGCCCCGGCACCACCGGCACGTCGATGGCTTTCTCTCGATAGGGTCCTTTGGCCTTGATGCGCACGCAACTGATCTCGGCGGGCACGGTCTCTAATGCCATTTCGATAAGGCCAATGTCTGGGTCATCGAAAACGGGTGTTAATTCCCCTCCGAGACGTCGATCCTCAGCCTGTGGTTCCTCGCCACAGGCCATCAGACCACCGAAAGCTACAAACGCCGCACAAATCCACACGCTTTTCATCTAGATCCTCCCGAAAAAGTTGCCTATTGGGTGGCACTTTTCGTCCACCCCACAGGCTTTTCGGAACCGGCGCTAGGAAGTTGCGCGAAAAATGAAAAAGCGGCGAACGCGCCTCTCTACGAGTCCTCGACCCCCAACAGCGCCGCCACAGTCTTGTCCTCGCGCGCGCCCAGGCGGCCCAACGACGACAATTGGTGAACAAGCAGGTTTCGGCCATCGAACACCGACAGATTCTGCATCTCCAGCGCGCCCATGCGATCCTCGGGCGAGAAGATGGATTCCACCTTCTCCATAGAAAGCTTGTGCGGATCGTATGCCATGTATTCGGCTTCGGTGTTCGCGATGCTGTAGTCGTCACCGCGACGAAGCTCCAGCGTCACCGTGCCCGAGATGGGGTTGGCCACCCAGCGCGTGAGCGCCTCTTTGATCATCATGGCCTCGGTGTCGTACCACTTACCCTCGTACAAGATGCGTCCCAGGCGGCGGCCCAGCGAGGTGTACAAATCCAGCGTGTTTTCATTGTGCACGGCGGAAAGCAAACGCTCGTAGGCGATGTGCAGCAGCGCCATCCCCGGGGCCTCATAGATGCCGCGGCTTTTGGCCTCAATCACCCGGTTCTCGATCTGGTCGGAAACCCCCAGTCCGTGGCGCCCCCCGATGCGGTTGGCTTCCAGCAGCAGGTTCATATAGCCGTCGAAGCTTTTGCCGTTGAGCTCGGTGGGCCAGCCGTTGGCAAACGTCACGGACACCCGCTCGGCTTTCACCTCAACCTCGGGCTTCCAGTGCGCCACACCCATGATGGGATTTACAATGTCGAGGCCCTTGTCCAAAAACTCAAGGTCTTTGGCTTCGTGGGTGGCGCCCAAGGCGTTGGCGTCAGTGCTGTATGCTTTCTCTACGCCCATGCGGTAAGGAAGGTTCAAGCCCACAAGGTATTCGCTCATTTCCTTGCGACCACCGAACCGCTCAACGAACACCGGATCCAGCCAGGGCTTGTAGATGGTCAGCTCGGGGTTGGTGAGCAGCCCGTAGCGGTAAAAGCGCTGAATGTCATTGCCCTTGTGGGTGCTGCCATCGGAAAGAATGTTCACACTGTCGGCCTGCATGGCGCGAATGATGGCGGTGGTGGTGACAGCGCGGCCTAGCGGCGTGGTGTTGTAATATTTGCGACCGGCGGTGGTCAGGTGAAACGCGCCACATTGAATGGCGATGAAACCTTCGCGCGCCAAGGCTTCTTTGCAATCAACCAAGCGCGCCAGCTTCGAGCCATGCTCCAGCGCCACTGGTGGAATGTCGTCGCAGCTTTTTTCGTCTGGCTGTGCGAGATCAGCCGTGTACGAATACACCTCCAACCCTTCGCGAGCGAACCAAGCCACCGCGCAGCGGGTGTCGAGGCCTCCGGAAAAAGCCACTCCAATTTTTGTTCCCTTACCGGGCAATTTGCGATGAATGCGAGCCATGACGCCCGAGCGTTTAACACGGATGCGGGTTTCACGGTAGGCCAAGCGCGCAGACGGGTTGTATGAAGCCAGTTCGGTGCTCCGCGCTGACGCGAAAAGGCGGCGCGTCAAAGCAACTCGAACATGCCGAAGAAGAGCCCCAAGGCAGCAGCGGGGGCCAAAGCCATCTGGAACGTTTCCAAGCGCCTAGGTTAACGACCCAAGACGCCGCTGCTACAAACACTGTGTGCCAGCTTTGTGTCGGCCGACCATCACCGAGCTGGCGGCGATGGGCTCGACCAGCGTCCTGCCAGGAAGCCTATCCACTGGTGGCGGCCATATTTCCCACAGCGCTCGACACCGGAGGCGCCGCAGCTCACCTAACGAACCGGTCGATCCTGTGCTGCAAGGTTCGACGATGACAAGAGCCTGGCGCCAGTTAGCGAAAACGCGAGACAACCCAGCCCAGAACACATGGGTTCGTGGGGGCGCTTTGAGCTGGGCTCTGTGCACAGTTTAGCGTTTTATCCCACAACCACGATAATACGGTTCCGACACCACACGCCCCGTGGCGCCTGCAACTTTGGCGGCAAAGAATCAGCGTCTGCTCCATAAAGATGTGGGAGATTTTCTAGCGAGAAGCGTAGAATTCACGTTGAACTAAGCCGCTGACGCGGCGGTCTTTCATAGACACGAGACGCGTGAGCCCTGGGTGAAAGCGTTGAGGAGAATCCGCCGAGATCTTGATCTTTCTACCACAGAAAGGACAAGACCATGGGTTGGATACGTGATCGTTTGGAAGAGCAGTTTGAACTTCGACGGGTTGCCCCGAACACGCGCAAGTCCTATCGCATGCACTGTCGAGGTTTCGTTGTGTTTCATCGACGAAGCCCGGCAGAAATGGTCGACAACGACATCGAAGCCTACCTGATCTACCTTGCCAGGGATCGAAAGGTTTCGCGTTCGAGCCAAGCTCAAGCGCTGTCGGCGATCAAGTTCATGTACAGGTACGCTTTGCGCAAGCCCAGGGTCGTTTCGGAACTCCGATCGCCACGTGTCGAGCAGAAGCTTCCTGCTGTCCCAACTCGCGAAGAACTTGAAAAGATTTTTGCGGCCATTGAGTCAATAAAGTACCGAGCCATCCTCATGACTGCCTACGGTTCAGGTCTTCGCATAAACGAGGCGCTTCGGCTCACGCCACAAGACATCGACAGCACCAACATGGTGATACGCATTCGAGATGGAAAGTTTCGTAGAGATCGGGCCGTTATACTAAGCCAACGTTCTTTAGATGTTTTGCGCGCGTACTGGCGGCAAGAGCGGCCACGCGGACCGTTTCTATTCCCCGGAGCGTACAAAGCCACGCACATCACCATTGATGCCGTTCGCAAAGCGCTCAGGAAGGTGGTGGCCGCAACGCTGCCCAACCGGCACTTTACATTGCATTCTCTGCGCCATGGCTTTGCCACTCATCTTCTTGATGATGGTGCAGACCTGCGAATAATCCAGGTGCTTCTGGGCCACAGTTCACCATCCAGCACGGCTCGGTACGTTCATGTGTCAACTCGGCACCTAAGTCGAACCACCAGCCCACTTGATGTGACCGCAAAAGCCAAGCGCTAGCGTTTAAGGGCACCGAAGTGCATCACCACCCAGCAACTGGGGCCGGTGGCGCTCGCTCGCATTGGGACATGGCAGAGATCTTTTCCCGCCATGGCGCTCAATTTTTGCGTTCGCACCGCACGACCCCCTTTCAAAGGCAGGCCATCAACGCAATTGTGCAGTGTCGCACGGCTGCGCTTGGTGGCCACGCTGAGACTTGCCGTTCGTGCAGTAAGACGACCGTTTCATACAATTCGTGCCGCAACCGACACTGCCCAAAGTGCCAGAGCCTTGCGCAAGCTCGGTGGATTCGGGAGCGCGAAGCGCGAATTCTTCCAGTGAGATACTTTCACGTTGTTTTTACGCTGCCGCAACAGCTTCGTAGGATTTGTCGAACTCATCCAGAATTGATGTATTCACTGTTGTTTTCGAGCAGTAGCAAAACTTTGCTTGATGCAGCGCAAACGAAGCTCAAGTGCCAGCTGGCAATAACGTCAGTCCTTCACACCTGGACAAGAGATCTCCGATTTCATCCGCACGTGCATTGCATCGTGAGCGCGGGAGGTCTATCAACTGATGCCTCAAAGTGGATTTCGTCACCGGGGCAGTTCCTTCTGCCTGTTAAGCTCCTGTCGCGGCTTTTTCGCGGCAAATTTCTTGATGGTTTGACCAAACTTGTGACGGCAGAAAAACTTGCGATGACCGTTGAAGAGCTTTATCAGCTCAAGCGGGAGCTCTTCGCTACAGAATGGGTTGTCTATGCGAAAAAGCCATTCACAGGGCCGTCAGCAATTTTTCGCTATTTGGGTCAGTACACACATCGCGTTGGAATGTCGAACCACAGGATCCGCTGCATTACCAACGAAAGCGTGGTGTTCGGTACGAAAGACGGCAAGGTAACATGTTTGGATTCAATCGAATTCATAAGACGATTTCTTTGCCATGTGCTGCCGAGGGGCTTCGTCAAGATACGGCACTATGGACTGTCGGCTTCCGCGAATCTCAACGGTCGCATGGCGCATGCACGAAACCTCCTGGAAGCAGCGGGCGCAGAGATTCCAGCGATGCGACCACCGCAAGGGCCACCACAGACCTGGAAGCAACTTCTTGAAGAGCTGACCGGCATTGATGTGGACCTATGCGAATCGTGCCGCGCGCTAGCCATCGCCGAGGTAGCCAAGAAGCTCCTTGCACCAGACACGTCATGAACGGCTATGCCCCAGCACCAAAGACCTCCAAGCACCACCATAAGTGGAGCCGTCGAGCTTCAATGGACGCGTGTATTCCGAACCCCTTCAGTGCCAAACACTTTCGTAACTTCCACTACAGAACTCGCCAGCGCTTTCAAGCTCCGGCCGCTTCGCCACCCAGACTTTCCCAGAACATCCGTGTCAAAGCAGATGGGATGGCACCTTTGAACGCGCCTCCACAGTTGCTTTTCCCATAAGCGAAGCGCCACCGGTCAGCGGCTAAGTTCAACGACGGTTCTCTCGAATGTCGTCACCTTCGTCTACGCTCCGTGGCATCATCGAACTCGAGAGAACCTATAAGTT